>JALQTV010000041.1:9255-14618 GCA_023268675.1 Saprospiraceae bacterium
GACACTCCACTGATGCGACTGGCCTGTCCTATGGTACGGGGTTTCAGGCGTGTCAACTTTTCCCGGGCTTCGGCTGAAAGGGAATTCAGGCGGCCATAATCCAGGTGATCGTTCAGCATGACCTCTTCCAGGCGCCCCATTTTTTCCACCATCTCCTGCTCCTTTTTGATGTATCCCGCGTACTTCATGTTGATTTCGGCAAGATCCACAAATTCCTGGTCAAAGCGCGAAAGATAAGCATCCAGTTCCGGCAAAACGGCCCTCAAGTCTTTCATGTAGATTTGTGGTCGCAGCAGGATGCCCAGTAATTTTACTTTTTGCGTCAGCGGAGCACTTCCCTGCCTTTCCAGATAATGATTGAGTTGATCCGGATGCACGCTGATGGACTCAAAATAGCGCGCTATTTCCTGTGCCGCAGCTTCTTTGGCCTCTACGCGCGCCATGCGATCGTCCATGCCCAGCATGCCATGTTTGTGGGCTATGGGAGTCAGACGCAGGTCGGCATTGTCCTGACGCAAAAGGATGCGGTATTCCGCACGGGAAGTAAACATGCGATAGGGTTCCTTTGTGCCCTTGTTGACAAGATCGTCGATAAGCACTCCTATGTACGCTTCCGAGCGTTTCAGGATGAGCGCTTCTCTTTCGTGCACAGCATTGTGTGCATTGATACCGGCAATCAAACCCTGGCTTCCGGCTTCTTCATAACCTGTAGTGCCGTTGATCTGACCTGCAAAAAACAGGTTTTTCACGAGGTGGGTTTCAAGACTGGGCTTAAGCTGTGTAGGAGGGAAAAAATCGTATTCTATGGCATAACCAGGACGAAACATTTTGGCGTTTTCGAAGCCCGGAATCAAGCGCAGGGCTTTGTACTGTACGTCTTCAGGAAGCGAAGAAGAAAATCCATTGACATAAATCTCGACCGTATCGCGACCTTCAGGTTCTACAAAAAGCTGGTGGCGTTCGCGCTCAGCAAAGCGATCTATCTTATCCTCTATCGAGGGACAGTAACGAGGACCCAGTCCCTGAATGCGACCGGTAAACATAGGCGAACGATCGAAGCCTGTTTTGAGTACATCGTGAACCTTTGAGTTGGTATAAGTGATGTGGCAGGGCATCTGATTCGTCAGTGGTGGAGTATTGGTATAAGAAAATTTACCGGGATTTTCGTCGCCGGGCTGTACTTCCATGCGCGACCAATCCAGGCTGCGGCCATCTACTCGGGGCGGGGTGCCCGTTTTCATGCGTCCCGATTCAAAACCCAGTTCTACCAATTGTTCCGTAATCCCTGTAGCTGCTTTCTCACCGGCGCGACCTCCTCCCAATTGCTTTTCGCCAATATGTATGATTCCATTGAGGAAAGTACCATTGGTCAGTACCACGGCTTTTCCTTCAATTTCCAATCCCATACCTGTGCGTACGCCACAAACTCGATTGTCTTTGACCACCAGTCCACGTACCATTTCTTGCCAGAAATCAATATTGGGGTGTTCTTCGAGCATTTTCCGCCATAACTTTGCAAACTCAAAGCGGTCACTCTGCGCGCGGGGACTCCACATTGCGGGGCCTTTCGAGAGATTGAGCAGGCGAAACTGCAGCATGGTATGGTCGGTCACTATGCCTGAGTATCCACCCATAGCATCAATTTCGCGTACGATCTGCCCCTTTGCAACTCCCCCCATAGCGGGATTACAAGACATTTGGGCAATGGTCTGCATATTCATGGTTACCAGCAGCACCTTAGAACCCATGTTGGCTGCTGCCACTGCTGCTTCACAACCGGCGTGGCCGGCACCTACAACGATTACATCGTATTTGGGGAACATACCTTTTCTGAATTTTACTCCAATTTAAGAATGCAAAGTTAATAAACTTGCAGCAAGCTTGTCCGGGCTTAACTTTTTGCCCGACCAAATAGTTCATTAAAAACCTTATCGGGCAGTCCTTTTGTGCTATTATTGTTATTTTTGCGCCGAAAATTCCGATCTCCTTTTCTTGTACCCTCAGCCTCATCGTTTATGCGCCAAAGACTGGAAACCGAACAGAAAGCACTCGAAATCAACCTGGATGAATCCATTTACGGAACCTTTGCCGAGATCGGTGCCGGGCAGGAGGTAGCGCGCTATTTTTTCCAAGTCGGCGGTGCTGCAGGTACTATTGCCAAAACCATGTCTGCCTATGACAAGGTGTATTCCGATAAAATCTACGGTCCGGAAGAAAGTGGCAGGTACGTGTGTGAGTCACGCCTCTACAAAATGCTCGACCACGAGTACGAACTCATGGAAAGCCGCCTGCAACAGGAACGGCCCAACACCAATTTTTTCGCATTTGCGGATACTGTTTCGGCAATCAATTTTCAGCGTACCATCAAAGGCAATGGTTGGTTGGGCATTCGCTTCCAGCTGAGTCCCGGAGGAAGGCCCAATGACCTGGTATTGCATGCTCGTATGTTGGACAACGACAACAACCTGCAGCAACAGGCCATAGGCATTCTGGGAGTAAACTTGATCTATGCCTGCTTTCGCTACCATCAGGATCCTGACACCCTGCTGCAATCCCTGCTCGATGGATTGCACGGGAGGGTCAAAATTGACATGATACGCCTGACCGGGCCCGACTTCGAATACCTCGACAGCCGATTGCTCAGTCTGAAGCTCATCCGCCACGGACTTACCAATGTCGCCATGTTTGGCGCCGACGGCCAAAGTCTGCACGCCTCCGAGTTTTTATATAAAAAATTCCTGATGGTTGTCCGGGCAGCCTTTCAGCCCCCCACCCGCTACCATACAGAAATGATTACCCAGGCTTATCTCCAATACCGCAATGAGGCCGAAGTAGATAAAAAAAGAACTTATTTGCTGACTGAAATCCCCTGGGAAAGCCTCTGTGAGCCGAACAGCGACAAACCCGACGAAAAAGACTTTCTCGACCGTGCCATGCTGCTCAATACCCTTGGTTACAGTGTCATGCTGACTCGTTGCCAGGAAATGCAGGATTTGACCGATTACCTCGACGATTACAAAATCCAGCAATTGGCACTGGTCCTCGAAGCCCGTAATTTGTTGGAAGTCATCAATGAAAAATACTACCACCACCTTGATGGTCAGTTGATTGCCGCCTTCGGCAAAATGTTTGCCAATAAAGTGCGCTACTATACCTTCCCCACACTGCAAGAGGGCAGTGCCGAACTGATGACGGGCTCCAATCTGCCCGTACCGGAAGGGGTAAGGTTCCTGTACAAACACCTCATAGAAAACCGGCAGATCAATGACATACAAGATTTTGACACTGGTGTACTTGAAATCTTTTCCCAGCAGGTGTTCGAACAGATCCGAAAAGGAGAAAAAGGCTGGGAAACCCATGTACCCCCCAAAGTTGCCAAACTGATCAAAGAATCCTGCTTGTTTGGATACCCTACCGAAACCCTTGAATTTGACTATTAATACAAATGCCATGAAAAAGCTCCCGATCGCCCTGTTAGTTGTGATGGCACTATCCGCCTGCGAGACACCCGCGACAGACACAGCACCCGCTCCACCCTCCGAGGTCACAGAAGCACCCAAAGAGGATACCCAGGACTGGCTGAGTTCCATCCTTCAACCCATCCCCACTGACATCAGCTACCTGATGGGGCAGTTTAACCCCGCTACACACCCTGATTTTACGCCTATAGCAAATACCTACACCACTAAAAGCAATATTTACCTGCGCAAAGATGCCTATGAAGCCTTCAAGCGGATGTACCGCGAGGCAGGCAATGCCGGAATCGTGCTGAAGATCGTTTCAGCTACCCGCAATTTCGATGCACAAAAACTCATCTGGGAAGAAAAGTGGACCGGCAAGCGACAAGTAGATGGCGAATACCTTCCTGTCGAAGTAACAGATGCAGAAGACCGTGCCCGCAAAATTTTGCGCTACAGTTCCATGCCGGGGTCCTCCCGCCATCACTGGGGTACTGACATAGACCTCAATGCACTGAACAACGATTTTTTTGCCGCAGGCGAAGGACTGACGATGTACAACTGGATGACCAACAATGCCCATAAGTTTGGCTTTTGTCAGCCGTACACGACTAAAGGCAGCGAACGCCCCAATGGCTACGAAGAAGAAAAATGGCACTGGTCCTTCATTCCCATTGCCAAACCTCTGACCGATCTGGCAAAAGACTCGCTGAGCAATGAAAAAATCGAAGGATTTCTCGGCCATGAAACAGCCGTCAGTATAGGAATCCTGGAAAATTATATCCTCGGAGTCAATCCGAATTGTCTGTAAATAAAAAATACACACATGGCATTAACAGAATCGAATATGTTGCCCCTGGGTACTGTTGCCCCCCATTTTAAATTGCCTGACACCGTCAGTGGAAGGATGATGGATCTGAACGAATTGCAATCAGATGTGGCTACGGTGATCATGTTTTTGTGCAATCACTGTCCTTATGTGATTCATGTCAATCCGGAGATTGTACGCATTGCCAAAGAATACAGCCTGAAGGGCGTAAGTTTTGTAGGAATCAGTTCGAACGACGTCGAGAACTACCCCGATGACAGTCCCGAAAAGATGACCGTTACAGCAGCGGAAGCAGGTTATACTTTCCCCTACCTCTACGATGAGACGCAGGAAGTAGCTCGGGCCTATGATGCCGCCTGTACACCCGATTTTTTTGTTTTCGACGGGGAGATGAAACTAGCTTATGCGGGCAGATTAGATGGCTCTCGCCCAAAAAATGATCTGCCGCTTACCGGCGCAGATTTGCGAGCTGCACTTGATGCTATTATTGCAGGTCAGCCTGTTCCGGAACCACAAATTCCAAGTGCCGGGTGTAATATTAAGTGGAAGAAGAAATAGCACAGGATGAACGGGATTTTCAGGATTCATCCTGTTTAAGGAAGGCAGCCCAGATTGTAACAGGGCTGCCGGTATATGGAATTGGGGCTTATTGTAACACTACTTTCATCAACTGACTGCGAGTTTTTGTTTGGTTGTCAAGTCGGATGAAATAGACCCCACGAGGCAGGCTAGCTACATCGAGTGTTTGTTGCGAAGTGCCTGATTGTAAGATTTGCTGACTGACTACCTGTCCGAGGAAATTGAGCAATACTATTTGTTGATCGGATTCCAGTGGCCTATCAAAACTTATGGTCAGTGCATCGTTCGCCGGATTGGGGAATACCCGGAATTCAGTGGATTGAAGCTGAGCGCCTGTCGGCGAAATCAAACTGCCGGAGGGATTGCCCACGGTAAAGTTCTCCCCTGAAACCCATTTTCCTTCGTCTGCTCCACAAACAGCCTGTACTTGCCATTCATAAACGCCTTCAGGCAGGCGGAACAGGACGTATCGGTTGCGGCCGCTGGCCAAAAGGGTC
>JALQTV010000420.1 GCA_023268675.1 Saprospiraceae bacterium
AGCTAGCAAACAAAATAAGTCTGCTGGAATTTATAAGTATAAAGTATGAGCTTGAAGACTTACTAGGCAGAAGGGTGGATTTGGTTGAATATCAGGCTATCAAACCAAGGTTGAAAAATCAGATTATGTCAGAAGAGATCAGAATCTATGGGTAAGGAAAGGAAAAGGAATGAGTTGGTTTTTCTCGAAGATATTTTAGACTCCATCGAAAAGATTGAAAAATATGTCAAGGATTTGACGGAAAGAGAATTTGAGGAGAATGTTGAAAAACAGGATGCTGTTATTCGGCGAATTGAGATAATAGGCGAAGCAGTCAAAAATATTTCAAATGAGACAAAGGGGAAATTTCCCGCTATTCGATGGAGAGAAATCGCAGGAATGCGAGATATTGTGATTCATCAATATTTTGGAGTTACGTTTGGGTTGGTTTGGCGGGCTGCAACCTTCGAAATTCCAAATTTAAAGGAGCAAATCATTGAAATTATCAGGGATTTAGAAGAAAAGTGAAACTGCCTTTGGTGGATTTGACTGGTTCAATCCTTTTTACGGAAAAGCCCTCAAGGGGGAGAGACTTTTCCGTAAAAATAGAGATTTGGTAAAACACTATTATTCTTTCCCTTTTAAAAAATCCTCCACCGGCTCCCCTGCTTTGCCCTCTCCATTGTAAGAAAGGCCTAATAAGGAGGTGACTGTGCGAGCTACCTGGTTGGTGTAGTATTTTTGCGTGTTTTGGCGCTCACCCAGCGCAGGAGTATCCGGACCCAGGGCGATCATCCAGGTTTGGTAGGCATCTTTGACGGAGGTGCCATGGTCTGTCCACTGAGTTTTCTTCTTGTCGCCCCGTCCGTGGTCAGTGGTGATGATAAAGGTAGTTTTGCCGGCGTAGTAAGGGTCATTCTGGCAATACTCCCACAATTGTCGAATAAAGTCATCTGTTCTGCGAGCCGCATAGAGGTATTGGTCGTAGTCGCCATCATGGGCGAAGTCATCCGTTTCGCCATAGGATATATACACCAGGCTGGGATGTTTTTTCTTTATGTATTCCAGGGCGAAATGATGTGTAAAAACATCCAATCTAACACTGGACCAGGGTGAGGGGGTCTCTTGCTGCAACTGGTTGAGGAATACTTCGTTTTCGGTGAGGTCGTCTCCAATTGCGGGGTAAAATCCTGCATTGACGGGCAATTTACTTCTTTCATCATTGATGATATATGGAAAAACATCCCAGGAGCCGAAAGCTGCAACTTTTCCGTAGTACTCGGAGGTTCGATTGGCAACTTCCAAAATTGTTTTATTGCGATTGTATTTTTTGGCATTGGATCGGATCTCGGGATCGGCAAAACCGGTGAGGATTTCGTTGTAACCAGGGTAAGAAAACCACTGGTCATTGGCGAGGTCAACTTCGCTCCCGAGGTTTCTGTTGCCCAGCAACTGCCCTTCTTTGACAACGGTTGTCCAAAAGAAAGGAAACAGTATTTGCCTTCTTTTTTCGGGCGTATCCGCCCAAAAGGTAGTTTGGAGGGTTTTCATATCACTGACATAGCGCTCATCTCCGATCAGGGCTTCATCTGCCCCACCAAATAATTCCTGCCAACGCAGGCCATCATAGGTGATAAGAAAAACGTGTTCTGTTTTAAATTCCTGACTTTGCAGGGATTGACTTACAAAAAACAAGGGCAATAATAGCAGCCCGGCAACGGTTTTGACTGACATGGGTAGGTTATTTTATTTGGTGAAAATGATTTCCGACAAAAATATTCCCCTCATGTTAAAAGCAGGATATTCGCGCGTTAATTTACCGTAAGTCCGGGTGGTTTAGGATTAAACTACAACCAGGTCAGTGGCTTGTTGATGCCCTCGTGGGCAGGATATTCCAAAATATAGTCGAGCAGGGCCGCCATGTCGTCCGAACTCCGGATGATTTCCTTGTTGCTATCCTGGAGAAAACCTTCCTCGTTCATTTTGTCCACATGGCGAAGGAGGTGATCGTAAAAACCGTTGAGGTTGTAAACAGCTACAGGTTGGTTGATTTGTTTGAGTTGTTGAAGGGTAAGCATCTCAAAGAGTTCGTCCAGGGTACCATAAGCACCCGGCAACACAAATACGCCATCTGACATTTCTGCCATCCGTATTTTTCTTTCGTGCATGCTGCCCACTGTGATTTCTTCTGTCAGGTTTTGTAGTCCCCCTTCCGATTTTTGCAAAAACCAGGGGATGATACCTGTTACG
>JALQTV010000421.1 GCA_023268675.1 Saprospiraceae bacterium
AATATGCAGACTCCCCAAGAGGAGACCATGCCTGTACCTTAACCGGGATAACCCGATTTTATGGTTTCAGAAAATAGTAGGACTTACGGAGAAATTTTTATTGCTAACTCTATTGTAGGGTAGGAGAACAAAAAATCTGCGAAGCATTATGCTACTTGCCGAAAACAGATTGGATTCTTTAATCCAATTACAAAGGTATACAATCCAAGCTATATAAAAGTTCCCTGGCGCTTTTTATTTTATTAAAACTTTTTTGTTCTCCTGAAGCTGTTTCATGGATTCTCCAATAATTCATTAACTTACTTTCATTTGTTACGAAAAACAACTTCCATGGAAAAAAAATCTACCCTTCGTTTGTTTTTGGGATTCATCTTTATCTGGCAGGTTGCCGGCTTAATAGCTCAGGATGCTTCTGCGGTCGTCGATGCTATTGTTAAAGAGGCAACAGAGCGCTCGAAATTGGAAGCATTGGCGCATGAGGTTACAGATGTGATAGGCCCTCGTTTGGTTGGAACACCACAAATGCAAGCTGCTAATGACTGGGCAGTCAAACAGTTTGCCGACTGGGGTATTGAAGCAAGAAACGAACAGTGGGGTGAATGGAGAGGATGGCAACGGGGGATTTGTCATATTGATTTAATAGAACCCCGCGTCGTAAGTTTACAGGGAAGACAATTGGCTTGGAGTCCATCCACAGGAGAAAATGGGCTCACCGCAGAAATAGTAATAATTCCGGATTTGGAAGACTCTACAGCATTTGCAAAGTGGTTGCCGGAGGTAAAGGGAAAGTTTGTCATGGTTGCCATGAACCAGCCTACCGGGAGGCCGGATTACAATTGGGAAGAATTTGCTACTCCTGAGTCTTTTGCAGCCATGAAAGAAAAACGAGAAAAGCAAAATGCAGATTGGAGAGAAAGAATCCGAAAAACGGGCTTCAATTCCAGAACCCTGCCAGGTGTTTTGGAAGAAGCCGGTGCTGTTGGTATTTTAGATTGTAATTGGTCCAGAGCTTTTGGAGCAAACAAGGTTTTTTCTGCAAGGACCCAACAAATTCCGGTTTTAGATCTTTCCCTTGAGGACTACGGTATGCTTTATCGCATGGTAGAATACGGAGATCGGCCCAAAATCAAAGTAGTCGCTACGTCCAAAGAACTGGGAACTGTACCAACGTTCAATACTTTGGCAGAAATCAAGGGAACAGAAAAACCGGAGGAATACGTCATGTTGTCGGCTCATTTTGATTCATGGGACGGTGGCACAGGAGCTACAGACAATGGAACAGGAACCATCATGATGATGGAAGTAATGCGAATTTTGAAAAAAGTGTATCCTAATCCAAAACGGACTATTCTTTTGGGACTTTGGGGAAGTGAAGAACAGGGATTGAACGGGTCAAGAGCTTTTGTAGAAGATCACCCGGAGGTGGTATCAGGACTGCAAGCTTTGTTTAACCAAGATAATGGTACAGGAAGGGTTGTCCGCTTATCAGGACAAGGCTTTTTGCATGCCTATGAATACCTTGAGAGGTGGCTATCGGCAGTTCCTCAGGAAATACGAAGTCAAATAGAAACTACTTTCCCCGGCACACCAGGTGGAGGTGGATCCGACTATGCCCCTTTTGTCGCAGCCGGAGCTCCCGGATTTTCTTTGAGTTCTCTGAATTGGTCTTATTTTAATTATACCTGGCATACCAATTTGGACACCTACGATAAGATTGTGTTTGATGATGTCAGGAGCAATGTGATTTTAGCAGCCATCCTGGTTTACATGGCAGCAGAAGACCCCTCATTTTTTCCAAGGGACAAAAGTGTATTGCCTTTAAATCCAAGGACGGGCGAGCAGCGATCCTGGCCGGAACCTCGTAATGCTACCAGAAAAGGCGGTCAAAATTAAAGCTAAAGCTATGTCAGATATTTTATTTGAAAAAACTACCGCTCACATCGCGACAGCCACACTGAATCGCCCTGACAAACTCAATGCTTTCACTGAGGCAAGCTTCCATAGAATGCTCGAAATAGTGGATGTTTTTGACAAGGATGCTGATTTGCGGGTGTTGGTTTTTACCGGAAACGGCAGAGCTTTTTCTTCAGGTGCAGACCTGACTTCCCTGGGCAAGGGTGCTACAGAAAGGGAAATGTTAGCAGAACTGGAACTCATGCAGGAAGTAACCCGTCGCATGATCGCCTGTAAAAAGCCTATTGTTGCTATGATGAATGG
>JALQTV010000422.1 GCA_023268675.1 Saprospiraceae bacterium
CTTGCTGCCCAAGGTAAAAACGCAAGCCGCGGTCATCTACCAAAAAAGATTGATAATGGGCGGAATCGGTAGTAGCAGGTCCCGTGGAGGGGAAAATATCGTAGTAGCGAAACTTGTTAGATTGAAATTCGAGCTGATGACCCAGGGTAAAAGCCCTTCCCGGCAATGCGCTTCCGGAAGAATCCTGCCGCACTCTGTTGAGCCGATAATAGTGCGTATAAGCAAAAGCGTTGCGATCATGTCGGGTCTCTGACTCCGATAAAAATACCTCAGCAGACTGGGAACTGCTGAAGGTTCCTGTACTCACCGGCGGAGACTTAATCCCTCCGTTGTTTTGTTGAAGAATGGTGTTGCCGGCAAACATGAGAAAAGCATCATATCTCCCTTCCGCACCTTTTATCCACAACCCTATGCCCAGCGCAGTATTTCGCGCGTTTTGATCAGGATATTTGTTGGTGCCAAACATATTCATCCGACTGTAATCCAGAGACAAGTGAGTACCATCCGAAAAATTCCTGGCAAAGCGGGTCTCAATCATGGACTCCGCCTGTTCGCCTACCTGATAGAAAGCCACATCTGTAAAAGCCTTTTCCAACCTGTAAAAAGGCAAATTAGCCGGAGAAACAAGATAAAGATCAAATTGGTGGAAGCCCGGATCCATTCCAAGTCTGAAAGGCTCTTCAAATCGCATAGGTAAGTGGGCCGAACCTGTATTTCCCAGGTGCATGTAATCAAAATCTCGCTGTCGGACGGGATCGTACTGATGGAAATAGCTATTTAAGCTGGTATCGGTAAAGCGTTCGAAGGCACCGGGGTTGGTAGCATAAAAAGGAAAGATGCCAAAAGTATCTATCGCATCGGCATATTCATCCTGCGTTTTGAGGTCTCCGCGCTCAGATCTGCCCTGCGAAAACATACCGGCGTCCCTTTGCGCCTGGCCTCTGACCTGTCCACTTAGTTTTCCTGCCGACAATAATACCAGGATTATTGCAGGCAGAAAAACCGAATTGCCGGAAGGCATTAAGCGGGTCAGTAACTCCATTTATGATGGATTCTATCGAAATTAGTCGTTGAGTACGGCCGGATTCATACCCATGGTAGAGAATCCTCCATCGTGAAATAGGTTCTGCATGGTTACCATTTTCGTAAGATCCGAAAACAGAGAAACGCAGTAAGAAGCGCAATCTTCTGCAGAGGCATTGCCCAATGGAGACATTTTGTCTGCATAATTGAAGAAGTCATCAAAGCCTTTGATGCCGCTTCCGGCAGTAGTAACGGTTGGTGACTGAGAAACTGTATTTACCCGCACTTTTTTCCTGTTGCCATAGTGGTAGCCAAAGCTTCTGGCAAAAGATTCCAGGAGGGCCTTTGATTCTGCCATTTCGCCGTAATCAGGGAAAACCCGTTGAGCAGCAATATAACTTAGGCCAAGTACGGAACCCCATTCGTTCATGGCATCCAGTTTCCACAAACTTTGCAGCATGCGGTGAAAAGAGATAGCTGACACGTCGAAAGTTTTCATCATCCAATCGTAGTTCGTGTCTGTATATTCTTTTTTCTTGCGCACATTCACAGACATACCGATAGCGTGCAATACGAAATCCAGTTGTCCACCCAGCGCATCCATAGATTCTTTGAAAAGATTATCCAGATCTTCGGAGTTGGTAGCATCTGCAGGAATAATTTTTGCGTTCAGCTTCTCGCCCAATTCATCCAAAGTACCGAAGCGCAAAGCTACCGGAGCATTGGTCAGGGTAATCTGGGCACCTTCTTCCACGCATCGCTCTGCAATTTTCCATGCGATGGATTTGTCATCCAGGGCTCCGAAGATTACCCCGCGTTTACCTTTGAGTAAGTTATATGACATAAGCAAAGATTAAAATAGGTCTTAAAAGTTGCAAATTAAGTTAATTCCAGCAGTTCTTTGGCATTTTTCAGTGCCGATTCCGTTGGTGGATACTGGCTAAGCATGATGGCAATGGCTTCTATGCGCCCTTCCATATCCAGTTTTTTTACATTGGTAGCGGTGCGGTTGCCAATAACTTCCTTGTAGACAAAATAGTGGGCATCAGCTTTGGAAGCCACCTGTGGTGAGTGAGTAATAGAGACCACCTGGTGTTGATCCGATAAGGCTCTCAGAATTTGTCCCATTTTAAGGGCTACGCCCCCCGAAATCCCGGTATCGATTTCATCAAAAATAAGGGTGGG
>JALQTV010000423.1 GCA_023268675.1 Saprospiraceae bacterium
GACGAGGTAGTACAAACCATTGTTACAGTATCGGGAACAATAGATCCCAAAGCTCCGGCGGATGAACTTCGACAAGCTATTTTGAAAACGATAGGAGAAAGAAGCGGAAGTGGCTCAGAAAAAGCACAGGAAGCTATCCGGAAAGAAATTGCACTTTATTTATAAGAACGAATATGAAAACCAACGCACGAAGAACCTTCCTCAACCAATTGGCCGGCGTCTCCGGACTAGCGGCAGCCCAGGCTTTACTCCCCGGATCCCTCCACGCAGCCAATTTTTCCCGAAGGGATTACCCTGATCCCGACAACGGAGATTTTTACGACGAAACCTTCTGGCATCAGGTCAAACAATCTTATACAGTCTCTCCAGCCATTCTCAACCTAAACAACGGTGGCGTTTCTCCTGCGCCCAAAGTGGTGCAGGATGCATTGGAACGATACAATCAACTGTGTAATGAAACTCCCTCTTATTACATGTGGCGTATTCTCGATCAGGGAAGAGAACCCATCCGGGCTAAACTAGCCCAACTTGCAGGCTGTTCGCCGGAAGAAATAGCCATCAACAGAAATACCTCAGAAAGTCTTGAAACCATCATATTCGGGCTTCGCCTAAAAAAAGGCGACGAAGTTGTGTTGACCAAACAAGACTACCCAAACATGATCAATGCCTGGAAACAGCGAGAACATAGAGATGGCATTGTACTAAAATGGCTGGACTTTGATTTTCCCATCGAAGACGATCAAACCATTGTAGATGCCTTTAAAGGTGCGTTTACAGACAAGACCAAAATTGTACACATTACGCATGTTGTCAACTGGAACGGACAAGTGCTTCCTGCTCGTGCCATAGCTGATGAGGCTCACAAACAAGGCATTCAGGTTTTAATTGATGCCGCACACTCTTTTGCCCAACTAGACTATAAGATCCCGGATTTGGGGGCTGACTATTTTGGCACCAGTTTGCACAAATGGCTTTGTGCGCCCATAGGCTCAGGTCTGCTCTATGTAAAAAAAGAACACATAGCTCAGCTCTACCCCTTAATGGCTGCCGGCGACCCCGAAAGTGATGACATCCGAAAATTTGAAAACCTGGGTACCCGATCCTTTGCCATTGAACAAGCCATTGGTCAGGCCATAGATTTTCATTTGATGATAGGAACAGCCAGAAAAAGTGAACGCCTGTTCTATCTGAAAAATTACTGGGCAAACAAACTCCTCGAATTACCGGAGGTAAGCATAGGCACTTCCTTACAGCGCAAGTACAGTGGTGCCATAGGCCTTCTACAAATCAAAGGCAAAACTCCACAAGAACTGGGGCAATACCTCTTCAACAAACACAAAATCCACAGTGTACCCATTGTGTGGGAAAACATAGCAGGCCTTCGCGTCACGCCTAATGTTTACACTACGCTGGGCGACCTGGATCGCTTCGTGGAAGCAGTAAAGCAATTTATACAATCCTAAAACAAGATAAACTTATGTTCGAACCTGCTGTTTACGTTCACCGCAGAAACGCCCTAAAAGATAAAATGGATCATGGAATCGGAGTTTTTCTCGGAAACCCCGACAGTCCCCGGAATTATCTTGACAATGTTTACCCCTTCAGACAAGACAGCAACTTTCTGTACTTTTTCGGGCACAATATTCCGGGAATGGCAGCAGTGATAGACTTCGATTCAGGCGATACACTCCTTTTTGGCAAACCCGTTACCATTACAGATATCGTTTGGATGGGAAACCTCCCTTCTTTGGATGAATTAGCGCACCAATCCGGAATTTACGCCACCCGTGCAATCAGCGACTTGTCTGACTACCTCAGGGAAGCTAAAAGCAAGGGTCGAAGCATCCATTTCTTGCCCCCTTACCGGATGGAAAACACGGTGCAATTGTCTGAAATACTCGGTATCCCTACGGATGCAATCCCCGGCAGTGCTTCTCCTGAAATGACCCGGGCTGTTATTTCCATTATGAGTATTAAAGAGGAATTGGAAATAGAAGAGATCATCAAAGCGGTGAACGTTTCAGGTGAAATGCACGTAGCTGCCATGCGCCATGCCCAACCCGGCATGAAAGAATCTGATATCGTTGCCCTCATTACCCAAATAGCCGTTGCTCAAGGCAATGGTTTGTCTTACAATCCTATCATTACCATCAACGGCCAAATCCTCCACAACCATTCTTATCACAATGAATTGAAA
>JALQTV010000424.1 GCA_023268675.1 Saprospiraceae bacterium
AGTCGGGAGTTTGAGGTTGTCGCTCACATTTCTAAACACATCCCTGAATACAAACTCGGCCGTATTAATGCGGCTGACCTGTTTAACGGCATCACCTTCGAATTCGCCATAGCGATTGGCAGGAAAGCCGTCCAGCAGGTCATCATACGCAGCCACATTCATCCCAAGAGCGGGGAAAACGAGTACATTGCCTCCATTTTTTACAAATTGCTGCAATTCGAAGGCGAGCCCCGAAGAAAATTCCGGCAGTTCGTTGCAAATGATCAGCTGATACTCCTTGAAGCGACTGTAATCAAGGTTGCGGCTAAACTGATTGTCAAGTGAGAAATAATCAATGCCACGAAAAGCAGCATCGAGGTATTCATTGGGCTTTTGGTCATTGACAACCAATATATTAATCTTTTCTGCTACATAGAAAGACAGAAAATAAGTATCGTCGAAAGTGATCGGATAATCGGTAATTTCGAGTTTTAATTCGTGCCAGCCGGTGCGCAAAACACTAAGGTTAATGGTATCCACAACATATCCGCCAGCCGGTATGTTGACCGTACCCACCGGTTTAGTTTGCCCTTCGTGAAAAAACGAAAGTCGCACATTTTCGGCATCAGACCTGCCTTTGTTCGCTATCTTGACCAAGAGGGTATTGGTTTGTTGCAGCATCTGCACCGGTTCTTCAAACCACGCGGAATCAATGCTTATGTTTCGCTCCTGGACTGCCTGAAACGGAATGAGATTGATCTGCAGGGTAGTATCCTGCCAATTGTCCAGATCTGTACTATTTTCCTGAAAGTCTGAGAGCAGGTAACTCAGATTTGCATTCGCCGTACCGGAATTCAGCACCCGAGCTTGTCTGGCCAGCACCGCACTCATGGATCGGGTAGCCGGAGAAATCTTTACATCATCGATCATAGCCAGCGCATCCTCCTGGCTCAGCAATCGCTGGTGTCTTCCTTCAAAATCATTGGTCAGAATCTGAAATTCGTCCTCCGGCGAAAAAGCTGCTACAATTTCTCTTGCCCTTTGTCTTGCTTTTTCCAGCAAGGGGACATCCTGACTTTTACCTTCCATGCTGAATGAATTATCCAGATAGATGCTTACCGCTTTGCGTCCACGGGTAAGTTCTTTGTCCCCGGGAATGAAAGGCTGGGCAAAAGCCAACACCAGCATTGCCAGTGCAAGCAAGCGCATCATCAGCACCAGCAGGTTTCTCAATTTTGATCTTGCGCTGGTTTGTTCTCTGACCTCTTTCAAAAAACGCACGTTGGTGAAATACACTTTCCGGAAGCGCCTGAAGTAGAAAAGGTGCAGAATAACAGGGATAGCCAATGCCAGGAAAGCCGTCAAGAAACCGGGATAAACAAATTCCATGGAAAGGTTTTAGTTGTAAGTTGTAAATATAGAAAATTGACAGGAAACTTTCTTTTAACAAAAACTGTACTACTTTTGATCAAATAAAACGGGCTAGTGAAGACTTACAGTATCAAAGAGATTTTCTATACACTTCAGGGTGAGGGCGCACAGGCCGGCAGACCCTCCGTTTTTTGTCGATTTAGTGGCTGCAACCTCTGGAGTGGCCGGGAAGAAGACCGACCTTCTGCTATCTGTCAGTTTTGCGACACTGACTTTCGGGGTACAGATGGCTTGCGGGGCGGCAAATACAACGCGCCCCAACTGACCGCAATCATCCGCTCCTGCTGGCCTGCAGACAGCGTGACACCCCCCTATATTGTCTGTACCGGAGGAGAACCTTTGCTACAATTGGACCAGGAATTGTTGGATGCCTTTCACGAAGCAGGATTTCTGGTCGCTGTTGAAACCAATGGAACCGTTTTACCACCTGAGGGGCTGGATTGGATTTGCGTAAGCCCCAAAGCCAATACTGAGTTGCTGCTGACGGCCGGCAACGAACTAAAGCTCGTTTATCCACAGCAGTTGGCTCCGCCCGAGGCTTACGCGGAACTTGCGTTCAACCATTTTTTCCTACAACCTATGGATGGTCCGGACCTGGAAAAAAACACCCGGTTGACCATAGATTATTGCCTCGCACATCCCCATTGGCGCATGAGTGTCCAAACGCACAAGGTGCTTCAAATTCCCTGAATGGCTTCTATCGTAAAAGCCTCTTGTATCCATTCTGAGTAGAAAGGCATTTGTTGCAGAATATCCGGATCTCCCAGCATGATGAGTTGTTCTCTT
>JALQTV010000425.1 GCA_023268675.1 Saprospiraceae bacterium
GTAGAGGATTCGAAAAAACATGCAATGGAGAATAGGCTGGATCGGGTAAGACTTGGTTTACAGAGCAACACTGGCGGAAAAGTCTATCCCGGAGGTCTTTTGGCCTTCGATTTTGATAATCCCGAAGGCACCATTAACTCCTTGGGTGATGAAGTCATCAACGAAGACGAAAAAGTATTAGGGGCAGGAACAAGTGATGCCCAAGCACTTGATTTTGAAGGAACTACAGTAGAAGGCGATAGTGGAGGTCCCTTGTTTGTTTTGCACAATGGACAGTGGAAAGTCGCTGGAGTACTTTCAGGAGGCGCTGACAATCCTTTGGAGGGATTTCAGGATAGTAGCTATGGTGATATCAGTATATTTACCAGGGTAGCAAGTGCATATGAGTGGATTGTTTCGGTAATAGAATAGGCTAGATCAATGAAGGCTTGATGAAAAGATTTCTCTAGCGATTGATTTCCATGTTTTTTCCTCTTTAATGAGCAGGCTAAGAAGGGTCAATTGGTTTTTTGCACGAATTAGATTCTGATCTGAATAATCAATTTTATAGTATAGGTCTCCGTTCAGGTAGTCGGTCAAAAACCGAATGGTCTGAGTAAAAATCAACATCTTTCCGGCATCGATTACAAGCTCTTTCTCCATTTCCGTTAGCATGTACTTTGAGCCTTTGTGGTAGCCGGAAATAAGAGCCTCCAGCATTTCTGACCGGATTTGCACTTTGGACAAATCCGCTTCATTCTCATCAACCGGGCTCAGGAAAGTTCTGATCATATCCCCCAGATCAAAAAGCACACTACCCGGCATAACCGTATCCAAATCTATCACTACCAGGGGTTCAAGCGTGGTTTCATCCAGCAAAACATTTGATATTTTGGTATCGTTATGGGTAATTCGCACGGGTACTGCCCCATTGTCAATAAGCTGGTAAATCCGGATGATCTCTGGTTCATACTTCCTTACCTGCTTACATAAATCCTGTACTTTTTGATATCTCCCTGCCCTATCCTCCCGAATCGCTTGCTCTAACTGTTTTATTCGATAGGGTACGTTGTGAAAATCTGGTAAAACGGGTTTGATTAAATGGGGGTCCAGGTCTGACAAGAGGTACAAAAAATCACCAAAGCCTTTGGCTGCAGCATAGGCATCCTGAGTAGTGGCGATCACATCCAATGTCCTGGTATGATCCAGATAATTGTATAAACGCCAATAATCATTTCCCTCTGAATAGCCCAGTTTCCCTTCCTGCGTTGGAATGACCCTCAAATTCGGTTTATCCGGTCGCTTTTTGGCGATGTGGTTGGTAATGGTATTGATATTTTGCATGATGTGTTCAGGTTCAGGGAACACAGTGGTATTGATTCTTTGCAAGACATAGATATGGTTCATTCCTGTGACCTTAAAGGTATCGTTGATCCTTCCTTGTCCAAACATTTCGATGGACACAACTTCGTCACCCGTTTCGAACAATTCAACTATTCTTTGGGTAGGGCTACCAGGGTCCTTTTTTTGTAACATTGATAAATCCTCCATTTTCTAAACGATACGCGCCACCGAATCCTACGAACCAAAGTCTTTCTGCCTGATCCTTGTAAATTTGAAAAACAACAGGACCTTGGTCCGGTTCAGACTCTATGAATTCAGTGATCTCTTTTCCATTATAGCTGTACAATTCATGCTGATTGGCAACGAACCACAAATTCCCATTCGAATCTTCTGCCATACTTCCAATTCCTTTTCCGACATGCAATTTCTGCTCCGTAACATTTACAATAGTATTGCCTTCAAGACAATACAAGCCCACTTTTGTCGAAATCCAGAGCTTGCCGTCCCTTCCCTCCACCACTTCATTGACAAAGTTTGTTTGCATACCAAATTGGCGGGTTACATCCGTTAATTTGCCGGCCGCATAGGAAAAAAGGCCGGCATTGGAACTGAACCAAATTGTTCCCATGCTATCTTCCATGATGCTGTGAACCATCCGAGTGCTACTAACCCCTCGAGTGGTATCTATTTCTCCCTCGGGTAAAGGGAACTTATTAAAATTCTTTCCATCGAATACGCAAACCCCCTCGATGGTTCCTATCCAGACCTTCCCTTTGGAATCAGTCGTAAGACACCAAACATCGTTGCTGATCAGGCCATCTGATTCATAATAATTTGTTACAATACCTCCTTTGATACTACTAA
>JALQTV010000426.1 GCA_023268675.1 Saprospiraceae bacterium
AGCTTTGGATATAGTTCCGGAAAGGTCGTTTGCAGTACCTGTTCACGTTCCCTGGCAAAGAGTTCTTGGTTCTCTGCACTGCTGCTTATGCCGCCATAGCCAAAAAAAGAAAAGGCGAAGCCGAGATAATGCGTTGTTGCCCCATGCAGGAAGATGGCCTGCAGGTAAAACTTCCAGTCGGCATTTATTTTCAGTGTTTCGTCGTACTTGAATCTGTCGAATAAAGCCTTGTGAAAAAACATAGCCTGATGGTTGATAGACTCCCAGGCGAGGTATTCCAGACTGAGGACTTTAGGGTATTGTTTCAGTCGGTGACGACCTTTGGGTGTTTCAAATACCACCTTTCCGTAATGGATATCCACTGGAGGATCCGGAAAGTGCTCAACGGCCTCCTTTAGAGCAGTTGGACAGAGGAAAGTATCTCCTGCATTGAGAAAAATCAGGTAGTCGCCCTTTGCTACCGCTGCACCTTTATTCATGGCTGCATAGATCCCCGAATCCGGTTCACTCACCCAATAGGCCAGTTTGGGGGCATATTGTTTGATTAGTTCAAGGCTTCCATCTGTGGAAGCTCCATCGATGACGATGTGTTCCATTTGTGGGTAGTCCTGCATGCTCACATTCTCCAGGGTTCGTCGGAGGTTTTCGCGTTGATTCAGGTGTACGGTTATGACTGAAATCAGGTAAGGCATATTATCGGGAATATTGCAACAAAGCATCCATTTGTCTGATTTGGCCCTCGTCTGTATACGAGGCCTCGTAGAAGCTAAACAAGGTGAAGCCCAGGTCGTAACATTTTTCCAACAGCTTATACCAGGGCAATTGCCCTTGATAGCTTTCGATGGTCATGACTTCCATAAACAAGTATTTTATCTTCCCTTGGCTGATAGCGGTTCTTCCCCCTTCGAGTACCAGATGTTCAGCTCCCTGTACGTCCAGTTTCATCAAGTCTATGCTTTCGAGCTTTTGCTGCTGCAAAAAATCGTCCAGGGTCAGGAAATCGGCTTTGATTTCCTGGCGGGTATGGTACAGTTGTTTTTCCCACACCTTATCATCGGTCAGGGAAGTGAGAAAGAGGGAACTGGTCATGTCGAAATCATTGACATAAAATTTTTCAGAGCCGGATTTATCGGAGAGCCCCAGTTGAAAGGACTTAATTTGCGGCTGAGTAGCTGTATTTTGCTGAAGGAGCCCAAAAGCCTCCGGTGCAGGTTCCAATGCATAGATACTTGCCCCGGGAAAAGTCTTTAGATACTCCAGACTTACCCTCCCTTCATGTGCTCCCACATCAAGAATCACAGGTTTGTCTGTTAGCCCCGCAATCAATCGCTGTTGCATATCTATGGCCTTGGGAAAAGCATTCCGCTCAGCCGTTTCCTTCCAGGCAATGCTCAGGCCTACCCGGCCAAAAATATTTTTTAAAGTTGATTCCAGTACTTGTTTCATCTCCATACTTTCTTGGTGTTGGTTTATTTGTAACTATCTCAATATTTTTTGAGCCCAAGGGAGCATTTTGAGATAGCTTCTGCTTACGTTATACGCACAAATGCCCATTGAAAATTTCATCATGGCAAAAAAGCCATCGGGCTTTGTGTAAAGGAAAAACGTGTAGGAATTGTTTGTGGGACGAATGAAGCAATTTTTACTAAAAAAGAACAGTTTTCCAGGCTTCAAAATCCATATTTTAAGATTTGAGAGATGAAATTCGTCTGGAAGCTATCTTAGCTTGGTGCTTGAGCGGCTGGCTATCCACAGATTTCACAGATGTAAGAGGGATTTGTGTGAAGTGACTGTTGGCGGTTGACAACCAAAGTCATCCACAGATGGACGCGGATTTAGACAGATTTTCACAAAGATACGCGAGCTAGCTGTTCAGCATTTGCTTTACTGTTTCTTCAGGCAAATCCACAACAGCGGCTATTTGTGCTGTTGAAAATCCCTGGTCTTTCATTCTGTGGATGGTATTGGTTTTTTCCTGTTCGAGACCTTGTTCGAGACCTTGTTCGATGCCTTGTTCGATGCCTTGTATAATACCCTGTTCGAGACCCTGTTTGATACCCTGCTCCGTTCCTTTTTCAAAGCCCTCTGCAATGAGTTTGTCGTAGAATGATTTTACTTCTATAGCCATGGCCGGTTCAATTTGTTCGAGGATTTGTTCTTTGGTATAGCTCTTTC
>JALQTV010000427.1 GCA_023268675.1 Saprospiraceae bacterium
GATGTTAACCTGCATGATGTGGTAGCTTCTGCATTGGAAAATATTAGTTTACAGGTGGAAAAGAGAAACGGGGTTGTACAGGCAGATCTGCATTCTACAGAACCCATAGTCCAGGGAGACTTGACACATATCTCCAGTGTAATCAATAATTTACTGGACAATGCTAACAAGTACACACCGCAGGATCCAAAAATTGTAGTTAGCACCAAAGATGTAGGAAATGGAGTGGAAGTCACCGTTAGCGACAATGGCATAGGGATGAGTAAAGAGTCGCGTAAGCATATTTTTGACAAATTTTATCGGGTGCATACCGGTAACTTACACGACGTCAAAGGTTTTGGTCTCGGACTAAGCTATGTCAAAGCTATTATGACAGCTCACAAAGGAAGCATAGATGTTAAGAGCGAACTCGGTAAAGGAAGTAGCTTTATCTTGTTTTTTCCCAGAAAACATGATTAGAAGTGCTCTCAAAGTGGCCCTTTAGGTTAAAAAAGGATGTTTTTTGACCTAAATTGGTACAAAAATTAATTTTTTGACCTCAAAAAGTAAAATTGGGATGGCTTTCAAAGACTTTCCAATTTTTTTAGCCGCAGGTTAAATATTTTTGCATTTAATCTTGTTATAAGGATAAGACCAAATCCCAATAAGCTATGTCAAACAAAATTCTTTTGGTAGAAGATGACCAAAATTTCGGTGATGTGTTGAAGTCTTATCTTGAAATGCATGGCTATGATGTGCAATTGGCTACTGATGGACTGGAGGGACTGGAACAATACAAGGCAGGTAATTTCGATCTTGGAATATTTGATGTGATGATGCCTAAAATGGATGGTTTCTCTTTGGCGAAAGAAATCAGGACAATGGATAGCAGCCTGCCAATCATTTTTCTCACAGCCAAGACACTCAAGGAAGATGTTCTCGAAGGATTCAAGATAGGGGCCGACGACTATATCTCCAAGCCCTTTGTTTCTGAGGAGCTACTCTACCGGATACAAGCTATTTTGAAGCGCAGTGCTCCGGTGCAGGATGTCAAATCCGAAGTGAAAGAATATACCATCGGAAAGTACCATTTCAATTATCCCTTGCGCATCCTTACCTATGACAAAGAAGGTCAGAATGAAGAAAAGGTAAAGCTTTCGCCCAAGGAAGCACAACTGCTGAAGCTATTTGCCATCGCTATCAATGATATTTTGCCGCGCTCCGAAGCACTGACAAAAATCTGGGGAGAAGACAATTATTTTACGGCGCGAAGCATGGATGTTTTTGTGACAAAGCTAAGGAAATACCTCAAGCGGGATGAGCACATTGAAATCGTAAATATCCATGGAAATGGTTTCCAGTTGCTCGTAAAATCAGAATAAAGTTAAAATTTTACAAAATTTATTTATCTTTATGCGCAATTAGAGAAAAATCACAGTTTTCTGCCTGGCAGAAAATTTCAAGATAGTTTTTGGGATTATGATTTCAGGCTGGGCAATCCAAATTATGCCCGGCCCTTTTTTTTCTGCCTATGTACCATCTACTCAAGTTTTTCCTCTTCCTTTTACCCCCTGAAAAAGCGCACCATTTCAGTATGTTTTTGTTTTCCCGCCTGATGCGTTTGCCGGGACTGCAGCAATTGCTAACTCATTTTTTCGGCGTGGCCGATCCCTCCCTCGAGAAGGAATTGATGGGGCTGCATTTTAAAAATCCGGTAGGGCTGGCAGCGGGTTTTGATAAGGATGGCAAATACATCGGTACTATGAATAGTCTGGGATTTGGATTCCTGGAGCTGGGTACCGTTACACCCAGACCCCAGGCTGGTAATCCTCAACCCCGTCTTTTTCGCCTGCCCAAAGAAAAGGCATTGATCAATCGGATGGGTTTTAATAATGAAGGAGTGGATGCGCTTGCAAATCGTCTTGCCGAATTGAAAAGACCCAATGGTCTGATTATTGGGGGAAATATTGGGAAAAACAAGGATACTCCCAATGAGGAGGCTTTGTCAGATTATCTGTATTGTTTCGAGCGCTTGCATCCCCTTGTGGATTATTTTGTGGTAAATGTGAGTTCTCCGAATACACCCAACCTCCGCGCTTTGCAGGACAAAGAGCCCTTGACGGCTTTGTTGGATGCGCTTCAAAAAAGAAACAGGCAGCTTGCTGCTCCTCGCCCCCTTTTGTTAAAAATT
>JALQTV010000428.1 GCA_023268675.1 Saprospiraceae bacterium
AGTCTGGATTGGAGCAAGGCGCGCATGAATTCCGAATTGCTTTCCTTTCAGGCGAATGGAGTCACTGCGGATACCACCAATGTAATGATCAAGGCAATTGAGGCGGATGCTTTGGCGCTGGAAACCTCCAATGTTTCGGGCCTGGTGGATTTTGATCAGCAATTGGCTTCTTTCCAGGCCAATGAAAGTCAGTTGACGACCCTTCTGCCTTACAACCAGTATCAGACTACAATGAATGAGTTTGACTGGGAAATGGAGGATGAGAAGGTGTTGTTCCGGGCATTGGAAGGCCAACCGGGGTCTTTCGTATCTACAGATCCGGTTCGAGAGTCTTTGAATTTCAAGGGCCAAACAGCCTATTACGACCTGCGAAGCAGTGAATTGAAAATAGGAGGAGTACCTTATATCATTGCAGCAGATGCGTTTATTTACCCCGATAGCGGGCTGGTGGACATCGCCTCCGGCGGAAAAATGAATACCCTGCTTAATGCGAGAATAGTGGCAGACACCCTCAACCAAAACCATACCATCAACAGGGCTACCGTAAAAATTGATGGTCGAAAACACTATACTGCCAGTGGTTTTTATGAGTATAATATCGGAGAGAGGGAACAGGAAATCGAATTTGGCGACATCATTGGAACTCGCGTGGGGCCCGGAAAAATTCAGTTCAGAAAGGTTGAAACCCGGGCCAGGGGAGAGGTAAAGGAAGCCGATGACTTTTTTATAGATCACAAAACCCGCTTCAAAGGCACCATTGAATTGAGCGCAGCCAACAAAAACCTGCTCTTCGATGGATTTGCTCTGCTAGATGCCGATAAATTGCCGGAAAAATATTGGTTTACGATCAAAAGTGAAGGTGATAAAAACAACCTTAGCATAGCTTACCTGAAGCCTTTTACTTTTGAGGGGGAACCGGTAGAAACAGGGTTGTTTTTGAGCAGAGAGACAGGGCAGGCTTATCCCCGTGTCATGATGCCCCTTAGTTATCGAAGAGACAGGCCTATCATACCTGTCACCGGCTATTTTACTTACGAAGAAGATAAGGACCGGTTTGTTTTCGGAGACTCCACCAAAGTTTTGGGAAATGGACTTACAGGGAATATGCTTGTTTTTGACAACCGAACGGGAGAAGTGCAGGTGGAAGGTAAGTTTAACATCGGTTCCGGACTCTCCTATGTGGAGATCAAAGCTGCAGGAACCGGAAAAACAGCCTTCAATCCTCCTCAACCAAAGGTGGAAGCCGATGAAAATATGATGTCAGCAGAAGATGTCCCGGCAGCACCCGTTCTGCCCCCGCCGCCTACCAGTGTGGACTTGATGATGGCCATCCCGCTTATCGTACCTGATGAATTGATGAAAATCATGATTAATGATTTGAAATCCAGTAGTTTCGATGCCTCCAACATCAACTATCTGAATGACATCAATTATTTCAAGAAGGCAGCGCTGGAAATATTTCCCAACAATGGGGAAGTGGTGCAGGCAGTCAATGACATCACTTTCGGTTTTCTTGATATTCCTGCCAAATACAATCCTTATGCCTTTTTGTTTGGGCGCTTGAAAATGAAGTGGGATCCGGAATACCAGTCTTTTGTGACCACTTCCGATAAAAATGGACTGACCAGTGTGCAGGGCGAGGCCATCCACAAAATGATTACCTCTCACATTGAGTGTCGCATGCTGTCGAATAACGACGACCGTTTGTATATTTATATCAAATCTCCATCAGAATTGTATTATTATTTCGAATACCGACAAGGGGTGCTGAGTTTGATTTCCAACAACACCCGCTTCATGGAGGCCTTCGATAAAATAAAGCCGGCAGACAGGGTAAGCAAAATGCCGGATGGAGAAACTTATGAGATCACAGATATTGCTCCTACCAGAGCCAGTATGTTTGTCCGTCGAATAGAGTCGGCAGGTAAATAATTGTTCAGCTTAAATTACAAAACATGAAAAACCGCTTTTTACTTCTGATTGCCTTGTTGTTCTCCGGGTTGGGGCTATCTGCTCAAACCGATGTGTTGGAACAATTAGAAGGTTTTGACGAATTCGTCAACCAAACGCTGAAAGAATGGAAGGTTCCTGCAGTGGGCATTGCCATCATCAAGGACGATCAGGTTGTTTTAGCCAAAGGCTATGGCATGCGCGACCTGGAAGCGGGCTT
>JALQTV010000429.1 GCA_023268675.1 Saprospiraceae bacterium
GTGCTGGTTCTACGAGTAATACCCGGAATGCTATCCAGTACCATGGGCGTAAAATCCATCGGGTCGTACACATTCCTGGTGAATGGGAGCATGGCACAGTGAGAGGGTTGTAAGTCTGCATTGCTTTGTTCAAAGGTGATGAATTCTTCTCCTTTGATGGCTTCTACCGTCATAAGATTGGGGTAGGTACGCTGCCAGCCACGCGGCAGGGTGGCTCCATGAAAGTTAAGCAACAAGTTGTGATCAGCTGCATCCTGCATGATGTCATGATAATAAGCCATCATAGATTGACCATCTCCTCCAAAGAAATCAACCTTGAGTCCTTTCACACCCATCTTGCGAAGCCGATCAAATTCCGCCCTCCTTTCATCGGGGTTGACTAGCCTGCTCTTGGGGGTGTAGGTGGTACTGTTCCAGTCTCCGGATGAGTTGTACCAAAGAATGATTCCCACATTTTTGCCAGCGGCATAATCTACCAATGCTTGCATGCGATCATACCCGATTTTCCAATCCCAATCTACATCAATCAGACAATAAGGCCAGTTCATGTCAGCGGCATAGTCGATAAACTGTCGGGAAGTTTCATAGGTTATAAAGTCGTCCTTCAACAGAATCCAGCTCCAGGAAGCCAGTCCTGGTTGGATGAAATTTGTATCAAGTGCTATGGCAGGTGCTGCCAGGTCAGTTCCCAGCGTATTGGCAACTATATCCCCAAGGTCTCCTATTGCAAGGGTACGCCAGGGACTGTAAAAAGGTGCCGATCCGTTTGGCAGTAGGGCTCCTCCCGGGAAAACTTCTGCAGGTTGAGGAAAGGTAACACGCATCTGGTGGGTTCCTTGATCGAATTGCAAACGCGAGCCACAATAATTTCTATGTACGTTGGTTTCACTCACCAATATCCAGGTGTCATCAGTTTTAAAAAGGGCAGGATATACAAAGCCCTCGCCAATGGGTGAGGGGGTATCAAAAGGAACTTCCATCATATAATGTTCCTCATAGGATGGATTGGTTTCTTTCCAGCCGGATTTAGCCTTTGACATAGGCTGCAACCAGGCAAGGGTGTTTTTAGCGAAGCCAAATGTGGATTGCTCAGCCAATATTTTAAGGGTATCGCCTGACGGCAAAAAATAGCGATAAGCAATGCCATTGTCCGATAGGTTGAAGTGACATTCAAATGGCGCCCCTTCTTCATTCGCAAAGTTTATTTTATACGATAAGGCTTTATAACTTAACTCATGCTGTTTGCCATGGGAAAGATGGTACCTGTCGCTGACTTTTTTCGGTTTGCCAATGTTCAGTAAGGTCATTCCTCTGCTAAAGTCAGCTGTTTCAGTTGTTAACCCTAAATAAGAAGTGTCAAGCACCATGGTTTGCCCCATGTAAACCTGATAATAGGGGCTGCCAAAATCATCTACTTTGACAATTACCTCGATTCGCCCGTTCTCGCTGGTCAATTTATCCACAGCGTTGCAAGCGTTTAAAAGGAATAGGAGGGCAAACAAGGGTATTAATTTGAACATGTTTAGTTGTATTTGATTCACAGTGGATTGTAATTTACCAGCCCTGTAATGCCAACCACTCCCCAAACCTCAGGTACCATTTGTCACTGGGTAAATTTTGTGTGCGCATGCCAAAACCATGACCACCCTGTTCGTAAATATGCAATTCGGCAGGCTGCCCCGCTGCATGCCATTTTTGATAGATGTTGATGCTCATTGGCATCAATCCCAGCTGGTCGTTGGTGGCAACTACGATAAAAATGGGTGTTTTGGCCTCGGGGACCTTATCCCCCCAAATGGCAGGTTCATAGGCATAAATAGGAGCTACAAAGTTGGGTCGGTTGTGTTCTTCTGAATTGTAAACGGAACTCATCACAATAGTTCCCCCTGCAGAGAACCCAATGAGGCCAATTTTATCAGGAATTACATTCAGTTCTTCGGCATGTTCGCGGACGTATTTTACAGCTTCCAAACCATCAGCTGCCGCCAGTTTTACAAGGGAAGCAATTGCTTTGTCTCTTTGAGACCTGTCTGCTGCGTTTTTACTCAATTCGGCAACAGGATCATCGGTATAGCTTCTAACGAGTCGGTACTTCAAAACAAATGCTGCAATTCCTTGTGTATTGAGCCACTTTGCCAGATCATTTCCTTCACTATTTATG
>JALQTV010000042.1 GCA_023268675.1 Saprospiraceae bacterium
TCTGCTGATAACTCTCTTCGTATAGTTTTTGCAATTTCTTTCTTGCGAAAAAAATTCTGCTCTTGATCGTACCCAGTGGCGAATCCAGTTCTTCCGCTATCTCATCGTACTTGTATCCTTCATAAGCCATGACGAAAGGTTTTTTGAAATCATCGGGCAGGCTTTCGACCAAACCCATCAGTTCATTGAAATCCAAATCGCGCTCTCCGTCATTTACTACTGCCTCATCTCCCGAATTAAGGTAATAATTGTTGGGCGTCTGATCGACAATCATGTTTCGGCGTACCTTCTTGCGGTAGTTATTGATGAAAATATTTCGCATAATGGTAGCAGCCCAAGCTTTGAAATTCGTTCCCTGATGGTATTTCTCCGCATTGGTAATGATTCGCACAGCGGTATCCTGATACAGGTCCTCAGCATCTACATAATTTCCTGTCAGTTTTAAGGAAAAAGCCATCAGAGAATGAGCGACCTCGCTGAGCTGTAGTGAAATCTGATGTTGAAGGGAATAAACCATGATCTGTTTTATTTTGAAAACGAATTTGTCAATAATTTTTACAAAAATATTTCCATTGATGCAATTTTGCAAAAAAAATTGATTCTATTTAATGGCATAGCCTTGAATTAAATTTTTCTTACGAAAAAAGTGCCAATATTGTTAAAAATGTTAACATTTTACAACAAAAGTTGTGGGCCATTTGTATTACATATTGGATTAAAAAATTAGGGCCTGAAAACTGGTATGACACCATGATCGAACCAAGCAAACAGCAAACAACCATTTTTCTTCAACAAAATATCAGATGTCTGAGGAAAAGGCTTAACCTGAGCCAGGAGGAGCTGGCGGGTCGCATCGGATTAAATCGTGGGAATATTGCTTCCTATGAAAACGGTTCTGCCGAGCCAAAAATCTGCAATCTGCTTAAAATTTCAGGTTTATTCGGTGTCTCCATCATCGATCTTACCCAAAAAGACCTTAGTCAAAATAATACTTTTGAAGAAGCAAAAGATAATTTCCAACGCAACAGCTTCGCTGAAAAACCCGCCCTGGCCGAATATTACCAGCAAGCAGAAGAAATGGAAAAACTTTTTACCAGCATATTTACCTGCCAGCAATTTCAGCTCAAAAAAAGTGACCCCCTCCCCCGTGAACTGCAATTCATGCACATGAATTTTGAGCAACTCCACGATGGCAGCATGGCATTACTCCAACAATACAAAGCCTTGCTAGACTTTATTCAGTGCCGTATGTAGGCATAATACTACCTTTGCATAAATTTTGGCTGATTTTCAGCAAAACAAGTCTATACAAATTAAAAAAAATAATATTTTTGGGATGTAAATATGTAATCCCATGCCCAGACTGACACAATTACTACTGATTCTCCTGTTGTTATCCCATTTCCCCTTGCAGGCTCAAGCATCTGCAAGCGTGCTCTCTTACGATTCCTTTGAAGAAGCAAGAGCCATAAGCATGCAAGCAGGAAAACCCCTCATTGTTTTTTTTACAGCAGATTGGATCATGCCCTGTCAATGGATGGAAGAACACACCTTTACCAACCCTCCCGTAAAGGAACTACTGAATGCCTCCTATACCTCCGCCAGAATCGACATAGACAAAGCCGAGGGCAAATCACTCAAAGAGCGATTTGGGGTAACCAAATTGCCAACCCTGCTTTTTTTCGACACTAAGGGTACCTTGAAAAAAACCATTGAAGAGTCCGTCAATGCCGAAGATCTTTTAAAAGAATTATCAGGATTTCTGGAAGTTCTTCCTGCTTTGATGAGTGCTGAAATCGAACCCGAAGAACCGGGACTGGAAATTCCCAAACCCATCCTCCAAATATCAAGACCTGCCATTATTCCTGAAAACCACATCGATACAGAGACAAGTGAGGTACAAGCAGCTCCAGAGCAGCACTCCGTTTACATCCCTCAACACAATGCTACTTTGTACAGCATACAGATAGGTGCTTACAACGACTATGACAATGCCCTGAAAGCAAGGCAAAAGGTCAACAAGGTATCAGACCTGCAAGTATCCATCCTCAAGGAGATTGACGACAACCGTAAAGACCTGTACAGGGTGTTGGTTGGCAACTTTGACAATATCGAACTTGCCAATAAGCAAATACAGGAATTAAAGCGCTATAAGGTCGATGGATTCGTTTTTGTCATGCCCTGAAACCTTCCGGCAACAACAGCCGCTCCTACCCAAATACACCCATTGAACCGCAATAATCGCAAGGTGTCTTCGTTCTAGCATTTTGAAGGATAGGATTTGTCCTTTTGCTTTTTATTTTTGGAATCCGTTTATCTTGTGATCATTTCAAGCTGCTAAAGTTTTGAATCCACAAATTCCTTCTCATCGCTTGCATAACTGTCAAGAACAATGCTGAAACGAATTACCTTAGCTACCCTTTTCTTCTTTACCATTCAGCTATTCCTTAAGGGCCAAACCCCTCAAGGCATAAGCGTTCCCGGAGAGCTTATCCAAAGACTGGCGAAATCGTCAGGTGAATGCAACGACGCCGGAACCATCATAGTTGGTCCTGTAATTGGCCAAAGCAATGATTTTGATGACATTCTCCCCTATTTTCTTTGTCTGGGAGACACCCTTCCTATCAGACACCGCGGAGATTATGACCTCAGTCAGGATCCTGATACAAGCACTCAGGCGGGGATCACCTACGCCTTTTACACCTGTAACCCGGCAACCAATGGTACCGAAGGACCGGATCTGGCTACCATCATTGAAAGGGATTCTTGCTTATTGACTGATCCCCCCCCTCCAAATGGCTTGATTTATGTAGCAAGTGAAGGGGACATCAACGGAAATGTTGACTTTTTCAACGATGGCAACCTCCAGCAATATTTCAACAATGGCGAACCTGCCGTAATCTGGTTTGCACCCATTACCATAGATAATTTTGCCGATAAGGCTTATGAACAAACGGCTCCGGGAGCACCTTTCGGGCCCTGCGTAAATGTAAACATCCAGGAAGCTTTTTCGGTAGTGTATCTCAACGGAATCGAAGCACCTTATATCAATACCATGCCCACTCCTACAGGATGCCAGGGAGAGTTTGTCGTAACAGGTGGCTTTCCGGAATTCAACTCGTCGGCTACCTACAACGCCACCATTCAACTTCGCTCCGATCCGAGTGTAAGTCTGGTTACTACCATTCCCAACCACGCAGATACCTTTCGCTTTAGTGTAACCGTTCCGGGAATTTATGATGTGGTCATCGAAGACGGAAAAAGTTGTGGCGCCAGTTTTGAAATCGACATGTCGGGCTGTAAAGAGGTAAACTTCAGGTTGCCCATCGTCAATGCGGCTCCGGGACAAACCAATGTATGCCTGGATGTGACCGTTGAAAACTTTGAAAAAGTCGGAGCCTACCAGGGGAGTATCTTATTTGATACTTCCAAAATAAAATACCGCTCCATCATGCCCAATGACACCCTGCCCTTCCTTCAGCCGGATGTTTATGCACAGGCCAAGGGTACCATTTCCTTTTCCTGGCTGGATTTCAGCTTTAAAGGTCAGACCGTACCGGATGGTACTGTTATCTTCAAACTCTGTTTTGATGTGGTCGGTGACCTGGGAGAACTGGCCAGTTTGGTTTTCTCCAGCGATCCTACCCGCTTTGAAGTCGGAGATGCCGATGCGAATAAGTTTGGCCTCGGAGAACTCAATTCCGGACTCGTAATCATTACAGACGAGCTGCTTTCCCTCTATTCCGATACCGACAGCATCTCCTGTTATGGCCAGTCCGACGGAACCATGGCACTTCAGGTAATCGGAGGAGTCCCGGGGTATACGGTGGATTATGAACTCCTCAACCCCCTTGCCACCACCAGCGCCACACTCAATTTTACCCGATCGGGAGAGGTACAAAATATAAAAGATTTGCCGGCAGGCAAGTATGAAATACGCGTTACAGACAGTGCTTTCCCAACGCCAAACACTTTAATTGACACCCTTACCATAGGTGGCCCGCTTGAACTACAAGTAAGGCTCACCGACAACAAAGAACCTGCCTGCTATGGAGATCAGGATGGGTATATCCGGGCAGAAGTAATTTTGGGAACCTCTACCGTCAGCAATCCGGGGTCTCAGTTTACCTTTCAATGGAATATCCCGGAAGAAAGCACCCCACTGTTGGACAGCATAGGTGCAGGTTCCTACTCTGTCACCATCACTGACAGCAGAGGCTGCCAGGCATCTGACAATGAATTTCTACCCGAGCCTCCACAACTTCAGATTACCCCCAATACTTTGGCCGTCACCGATGCTACTTGTACCGGTTCCATGGATGGCTCCATTCTTCTTCAAGTTTCCGGTGGTACTACTCAATCCGGTAACTATACTTTCGACTGGAGCAATGGATTGTCCGAATTCCAAGCCTCAACGAGCAATACTGCCTTGGATCCGGGAACTTACAACCTCACCCTTACCGATGACAACAATTGTATCGTCACCGAGACTTTTGCCATCAATACCGAAAAAGAACTGGTCCTGCAAACGCTGACAAGCGATGTGACCTGCAACGGCCTGGACAATGGGCGAGGCTTTGCCCGGGTAAGCACCATACCGGACACCCTGGCCACCTTGCCCTATACCTTCGAATGGACTACCTTCAATGGCACTCCACTTACCAATGCTATCACCAACGGAAATGAAAGTGAAATAAGCGGCCTGGCTCCCGGTAGGTATTTTGTGCGTGCATCAGACAACGACCCTGCAGGCTGTCAGATATCTGCAGCCATAGACATCCTCGAACCTAATCCGCTCGAAGTTGAGTTGATCCGGGAAGTAGATGCTTCCTGCGATCCCGGGATGGATGGAGAAGTTGAAATCCGCATTACCGGAGGGACACCGGACTACACCTTGTTATGGACCAACCTGGATGGAGATACCCTGGTATTGGATTCCAGTTTCAACCTGAGCCGGGACGAGTACAGTTTTCTGAAAACGGACCTGGATCCGGATTCTATTTTTATTGCGATCAGTGATAAAAACACCTGTACAGATTCCCTTTCGCTCGACATCATCACTCCTCCGGGACCGACCATAGAGTCTATTACCACCGATGCAGTCTCCTGCCCACAGGACACCGATGGAAGTCTGTCAGTCATGGCTACTCCTTTCGGCTCATCCATCCAGAGCTACCAATGGATTGACAGTACCGGCACCATATACGGCAACCAGGCGACAGCCAACAACCTTCCTCCCGGAAAGTATTATGTCATTATTACTGCTGTCAATAAATGTTCTACCCTGGACTCTTCCTTCGTAAGTGCACCCGAACCCATCAGGCTGGACAGCATTACCAGCACATCACCTACTTGCCCGGGAGACCCCAACGGCCGTCTGATTGCCATGGCCAGCGGAGGCACACAACCCTATTTCTTTGATTGGGGTTCTTTCCAGGGCAATGGCCTGAATGTATTCCCCAATCTTGCTGCAGGAACTTACGGAGTGACCATCAACGATGCCAACAATTGCGGACAGGTAAGTGGCTCCGGAACAGTCATAGACCCACCCTCAATAGAAGTCAATTTCACTACCATAGATTCTGTCAGTTGTTTCAATGGAAATGCAGATGGAAGTGCCACCGCGACAGCATTGTATGCTGATGCGAGTACCGGCCTGTTTAATTTTAACTGGTCTTCGGGAGAAAGTCAACCAAATGTAGCTCAATCTACGGCCAGTCAACTCGCAGCAGGAGCACAATCAGTAGTCGTAGATGACGGAATCTGCGCCGTTACAGCAACCCTGGAAATTCCCAGCCCGACTCCTATTGACTACACCGCTGCGCTGGGTGACATCAGCTGCTACGGAGAAGCGGATGGCAACATAAGCATTTTTCCTTCCGGGGGCACAGCACCTTATCAGGTAGCCTGGGATCAAGGTAGTATTGGAAATGCCGTATCCGGCTTGACAGCCGGCCTCTATGGCTCTACCATTACGGATGCTAAAGGTTGTGAAAAAGTACAGGTTGTAGAAATCCAGGAACCTCTGCCCCTACAGATCAATCAAGACCTCACTCAAAGTTCCGATGTCAGCTGTAACGACGAAGCCGACGGCGCGATAGCCGTAGCTCCGAGTGGAGGCACACAACCTTATTCCTACAGATGGGACAATGGAACTACCGACGCTGTCAATGCAGGACTCATTCCGGGTTCCTACCAGGTCACAGTCACCGATAAGAACAACTGTACCGAAACCAATATTTTCAATATCTTCGAACCGGCTCCGATTATCGCCTTCATCCCGGATCCCAGTCCACCACTTTGCTTCAACGACCCTACTTTAATCCTGATAGATACAGTTTTCGGAGGTACAGGAAAAACCCTCTCTGATTTTACGTACACCATTGACAACAATGGACTGGAATTTGCTGTGGATCAGCCTGCCACAATCTTCGCTGGAGTACATACCATCAGTATATTTGACCCCAAAGGTTGTTCCTTCACAGACACCATTGAAATCACACAACCGGCAGAACTACAGGTTTCCTTCAATCCGCCGGTAGTAGATATCGAACTGGGCGACAGCCTGACGCGTCTGGAACCCATCATTGTTTCAGACCTGCCGATACAGGTTTACAACTGGACGCCATCCGACTACCTTTCAGCAACAGATGTTGAGCGCCCCTTCGTGGAGCCACTGGAAGACCGCAACTATGTACTGGAAGTCGTAGATGTAAATGGATGTGCCAGTTCAGCACAAGTACAAGTACGCATAGATGCCAACCGAAACATATACATACCCAATGTTTTCTCTCCCAACGGAGACGGGCTAAACGATTATTTCTCCGTCTATGCCTGCCTGGGAGTTCGCAGGATCATCAGTGCTCACATATTCGACCGCTGGGGCAACATGATTTACCAGGGATCTGAATTGTCTCCGGTTTGCCAGGGCATAGGTACCCAAATATGGGATGGAACATTTAACGGTTCAGAATTGAACCCGGGAAGTTTCGTGTACATCGTACAAGTAGAATTTCTGGACGACCTCGTTTTGACTTACAGGGGTACCATTACCCTGATTCGCTAATCAGCGCATCAGGGTAAAACTCCCCGTTGTGAGTACCTCCTCACCATTGCATCGATAGCGAACCTTGTACAAAAACACTCCGCTATTCGTCAAAACGCCATTTACCGATCCATCCCAACCCAGGAATGGATCGGTACTCACAAATACCCTGCTCCCCCAACGATCAAAGATCTCAAAAGCTATCAGATCCTGAACAACGAAAGGGTTGCTGATCTTATAAATTTCATTTAAGCCGTCGCCGTTGGGTGTAAAAGCCTTCGGCAAAAACAATTCGCGACAATCCAGTTGGGCCGGATCTACAACCGTAATTACGAGAGAATCGGTACTTTGGCAAGAAGAAACCTCATCTTTTAAGGTCAAAACATACACCTGTCTTCCTCCACTTACCGGAGTTATGAAAGGTTCGGGATCACCCGAACGAAGTACTCCCGTAGCCGGCGACCAGGAAAAATCCGTCGCACAGGTAGTCGTAAGCTCTACCGGAACAGTATTTCCCAAATAGATAATGGTGTCCCTGGTGGCAATTTTGTCCGGATTGAAATACAAGGCTTTGATTTCATCGTCTTTCAAAGCGCGGTTATAGACTCTGAAATCATCAATCAATCCGTCAAAACCCGTTTCATTAGCCGTTCGGCATGGGCTGTTGCCCAAAACCAGGTTTTCGGCATTCTTGATATTTACCCGTCGGGTGGTTCCCAATTCCTGCACAAAGCTTCCATTGATGTACAACCTTACCTTGCCCGCATCTCTGGTAAGGGTTACGTGTTGCCAACAGGCTGGTTGCTCAATGACATGTACCAGTGAGACATTGCGTTCTGCTGACTCAAACAGTACTGCGTTGATGGTTTGTCGTGCCGGAACATAACGGATATAAAAAGAATTTTCAGGAAAACAGTCCATGTCTCTTTTGGAAAGAAGGTACTGGGTTCCGTTTTTGCCGATAGGCTTAAAATACATACTCACTGTGAAGTCTTCCGTATCAAATTCGTTATTGACGGAGCCCAAAAATTGTATCTGGTCATTGGCACCATTCAATATCAGCGCATTGTTGCTGACGCCACAGGCTCCCAAACCAGGTGCTCCCACAGGAATGCCATTGTTGGCGGTGTTTCCTGTCGCATCGCTGAAAGAGTCATCAAAGGGATAATGCGCAATCAGTCCCACTTTTGTCTGAGCACTCAAAGCAAAATGAAGCAAAAAGAAAAAAACAAAAATAGCCTGCATTTTCGAAGTGCCCCTTCGAAGCGCCATACTGGAAAGCTGAAACATATTTTTTTATTGAAATAACGAAATAGCCTGCTGCATATTTTAGCCAAACAGGTTACCCAAGTCACCAAGTCCCGGCAACATATCCTTCATCACCTCCTTGGTAGCCTCCATTTCAGCACGACTCGCCTTCTCTGCCAATTCATTGATGGCTATGATCAGCAAATCTTCCAACTGCTCTGCCTCATCTTCCTGTAAAAGTTTGGGAGCAATCTTGACCGCTGTGACCTCTCTGGCGGCATTGCCCGCAATCATAACAAGGCCTCCACCTGCCGAAGCATTGAGTTTTATCTGTAGCAGTTTTTCCTTGAGCACATTGGATTGCTCTTCCATATCGCCAAACATATCATCAAACATAAGCTGTAATTTTTTCCGAAAAATACAGTCTTTTTCCCCTTGAAGGGTGACTCTGCAGGAAAAAGCTCAATAATTTCTGTCAACTTCCGCATTCAATATCCAGGAGATGCCAATCCCGGACAACACATACCAGTCATTGGTATCAGGTCTTCCTAGTTCGTGAACCCCATCCAGCTGGTCAGAAAAACACAGCCGCCAGCCCGTCTCAGCACTCAGGGAAAGTCTGCCCGAAACATCCAGCCGAAGACCCGCTCCCATCGGCAGGTTGATTAAAAAGAGATCCGGAGACGCAACATTTGCCTGAAAAGTCTCTCCCGAAGGAGGCAGGCGACGCGCATACATCCAGCTTGCTCCCATCCCCCAAAACAAGTATGGCGACAATTGCCATTTGCGAAAATACCCACCGGGAGCCTTGCGCCCCTTTCCCAGTGGATGGTACATGATTTGAAGAGACAACTCTGACAATGTTGCCCTAAAGGACCAATCGCGGACAGCATTGTGGGTAAAAGCATCCGATCCCTTCAGCTCCCCATGCAAACCCTTCAAACGAAGAAATACAAATGGGTTGATCCCAAAACCGACAGCAAGCCCCCCGACTCCGGACAAAGTTTCTGGTGCGGGAAGATCAGGCGCCAAATCTCCCAGGTAAAAGGAAGTTCCACCCCAGATTCCCAATTCAGTACTTCGCTGTGCGTGCAATTTCGAAAGAAAGAACAGAAAAAAACAAGGCAATACAACAGAACAGACGATGGTTTTCATAGGCTTTTACCATAAATTCCCTGAAAACCAAAAAGGTAAGCACTCAAATCCAGCCATTTATTGCCCTAAGTGGACACCCCGTCAATGACTCACCAGATAATGAATGAAGTACAGGTAAAACAACAAAAGCATCCAACCCTCCCACCTGGAAATGCGCTGGTTGTTGGCTGTAATGCCAAACAAAAGGGTCAGCGCCACCATGAATGGCAGATAAAAAGTAACAATGTCAGTCGGAATGGTAAGGGAACCTATCAAGGCAGGTATGCCCATGACTACGAAAGAATTAAAAATATTGGAACCAAGTACATTGCCGACAGCAATAGAACTCTTGCCTTTTCGCGCAGCGTTGAGGCTCACAATAATTTCCGGAAGAGAGGTACCCAGAGATACCGCAGACAACCCAATGATTTTGGGTGGAATGCCTGCTATTTCAGACAACTCCTTGATCGCCAGAATGGTGTAATCAGCCCCAAACCATACCAATACTATGCCCAAAATCAGGAAAAACCAGGGACGCCATCCCGCCCTTCGCCGGATAATTTCTACCTCCACTTCTTCAGGTTTGAAAGAATAAGCAAGAAAAATGACGATACCCCCCAGAAAAATAAGGGCCTCGAAAACATCCAGACTCTGATCACTCAACGCAAAAAAAAGCAAAAAAGTAGCTGCCCAAAGATAGGGCATGTCGCTGTGCCAGATGTTTTTCTCCAGCGTAATCCCATTTCCGTACACCGCTACCAAGCCCAGTACCAGGGCTATATTTGCAATATTGGAACCGGTCACCGTACTCACCACCAATTCAGATTGACCGTCCAAAACAGCCGCAACCGCTGTCGCCAACTCTGGCAAGGAGGTCCCAAATGCCACAATCGTTACCCCAATAATAAAGGGAGGGATACCGGCGGACAGTCCAATTTCCTCGGCAGAACTGATCAGCCAGTCGGAGGCCTTGAGCAGAGCTGCCAGACTTGCCACAAATAAAACCGAGTACAGGAGAACATCCATATTGCTGCAGTATCTTGGTTAAGGCTTCGCCAAAAAACACAAAGGTATGGCGATAGTTGGAAAAACCTCAAAAATAATTGACGGGCTGCTTTTGTGCCAATAACAACAATAGCAGCCCGTCGATTGTAAACTGAAAGCTTTTTAATACAACTCAATAAGACCAGAGGTCTTGCTCGAAGTTGAATATTTCCTGTTTGATCCGCTCAGACTCAAGCAAAAGATCTCTTCCGCGCAAAAAATCTTCCAGTCGCTTGTTTTCCACATTGGACTGCTTGATAATGAAACTCGAGAAAAAACGCATTTCCATCAGATCCTCCCAACTCATGGTGTTGTTGTCGTTCCATGGGTTGAAAGCAGGGAACTGAGCCAGGTATTCCCTCGCATGAGGATAGTAAATCCAGAATACCGGGCGCTCATAGAGGAAGTTGTTTTGCTCATCATAAACATCCTGAATAGGGGCTATCCCCAAGATTCTCACCTTCATCGTCGAATGCTTGGAATCGAAATACCAGATTTCCTTCAAACGGAAGCGCTTGACCGAATTAGGATCCAACCTGGTCTCAACAATGCGGTACGTTTCTTCGAAAGTAACCGGATCCGGAATCAAAATAGTATCAATGCGAGAGGTAGATTCCAGTAAGGCCTCATTCGTCAGTGGAGTGGTAAACTTATCGTCTATCGGATCGTAAGCAGTAAGCTCACCCGAAGCTACCCCATCCATCAAAATCTGGAAAAAAGGCATGTCCGGATAGTTGAATCCCAGGTTCATCTTCTCACGCGTATCAATCACACGCCAAATTCTTTTCTGCCAGAGAATATCTCGCTCATTTAACTCCTGATATGCCAATACAGGTCTGCTTTGAAAATTGGTCTGCTCTACAAGTCCGTCAATTGGCCTGGGCTTGGGAGTGCTGCCGGGCAAGGCCTGGGCATAGGTCAATACAGGCAGTCCCGCGCAAACAAACAGGGCAATCAAAATTTTCTTCATATTTCTTGAATTATTTGCTGGTGTAAACGCAAAATAACTGGATCTCATTGTTTTGGAATACCTGATTCCACTATTTTTCTAACACCTGAAAAAATAATATGGTTTTTTAACCATAAAGTTTAACTATTTGATTAAACTTGTGCCATGAAAGAAACAAGCGATACTGAAAAGCGTATCCTCGAAGCAGCCAAAGCAATCTTTATCCGCGATGGGTGGCACGGAGCCCGTATGGAGGACATCGCACGGGAAGCAGCAGTAAACAAAGCACTCCTTCACTATTATTTTCGGAGCAAGCGAAAACTGTTTGACGAGATATTCAAATCCTTGCAGGAAGATTTCATCCCCAAACTCCACATCGTATTCGCAGGCGAAAAATCCGTACTGGAAAAGATGGAAGCCCTTGTCGAGGAATACCTGGAAATGCTACAAAAAAATCCCTTCATCCCCCTCTTTCTGATCAATGAAGCACACAAAAACCCGGAGCAAGTCGTACAGCACTCCGTTATTCCTCAGTTTTTCCAACAAGCCATACCAGGCTTTTTCAGCCAGGTACAGGCAGAAGTAGCGGCAGGAAAAATAAAGCCTGTTCAGCCCTTGCATCTCTTGCTAAATACCCTTTCCATGTGCGTATTCCCTGTGCTGGCAAGGCCCATGCTTCAACAAATCATGCAACTGGAAGAATCCGTTTATCAGGAAATACTGGCACAGCGAAAAGCAGGCATCATGGCTTTTATCAAAGCGGCCCTACAACCCTGAACTTTTTTTTAAGTCAAATTTAACCAGAAAGTTAAACCTCCTTGTCAATATGAAAAATGTACTTCTATCCACCGCCCTTCTCTTGCTGCTGTCCCTGCACTCCCGGGCTCAACAAGCTGTGGTCACCCTCAGCGACTGCTATGCGGGCCTCGAGACCAATTATCCGGGCTACCGGCAATACCAACTGAATGACGACCAATACGCCTTGCAGGCAAAAAATTTACAGGCCAATTTTCTACCTCAGGTCGAATGGAATGCCCAGGCTACCTGGCAGAGTGCCGTAAGCTCCCTGCCCCTGGACCTCTCTTTCGCCGGATTGAACATACCGGGTGTAAGCAAAGATCAGTACAAAACTACCCTGGATATCCGGCAGTTGATCTGGGATGCCGGTACTACCCGCAGGCAAAAAACGGCATTGGATCTGGAAAATTCGGTAGAACAAACAAAAACAACGGTCGCTCTTTATCAGTTAAAGGCAGTCGTGCAACAAGCTTTTTTCCAGGTTCTCTTGTCCCGGGAGAACATCCGCCTCAACCAACTCATGCAGGAAAATCTTACAGCTGCGCTGAAAAAAGCACTCGATGCGCAAAAAAATGGACTGGGCTCCAAGGAACAGGTGAATACCCTCAAAGCAGCCGAACTGCAAACCCGCGCTGCACAAATACAACTCCAAAACGGATGGCGCAACAGCTTGCTGCAACTGGAAAAACTTACAGGCCTACCCATCGATACCACCACGATGCTTGAAATACCCCAAACAACAACTCCGGAGGCAGATATCCTCCGCCCGGAACTCGACCTTTTTGCCTTGCAAAAACAATGGATTTCACAAAAACAAGAAGTCCTCCGCGCTGCCAATGCTCCCAAAGTCAGTATTTTTGCTACGCTGGGCTATGGTCGACCAGGACTGAACTTCCTTTCTAATGACTTCGAAACCTTTGCCCTGACCGGCATCGCTTTTCGGTGGAACCTGGGGACAAAATTCAATGGCAAAGAAAGAAGGGACCTCCAATTACTCGCCATTCAACAAAAACAAATCGGCCTGAGCAGTGAAAACTTCCTCCTTCAAACCGATATTCAGTCCCGGCAGCTTTTCAACAAACTCGAAGAATTGGAAGCCATCAGACAACTGGAAGCCGAACAACTTGCTCTCCACGACGAGCTGCTGCAACTCAACGAAGCCAGGCTGGCACTGGGTACCACCACTGCCTCCGATTACCTCCGTTTTTTAAACGAAACCAACGAATCCAGAATCAGGCTTGCCATCAACCATATCCAACAATTATTTACCAAAGAACAGATCAAGTACATCACAGGTCAACCATAAACAACCTACCATGAAACAAATAGTCTTTTTCGGGAGCCTTGGCCTCCTGTTTTTTACAGCATGCAACCCTTCAGGCAACGGCTATGACGCCAGTGGCGTATTCGAAGCAGAAGAAGTAATCGTCTCTGCTGAAGCAGGGGGACGCATCCTTAAACTGAATGCAGACGAAGGAACCGTCCTCAAAGCCGGAGAGGTCATCGGCAGCATCGATTGCACGACGCTCGAACTCCAAAAACAAGAAGTGAAGGCAAGACTGGCCGCCCTAAAGGCAAAAACCAACAGCGCAGCTCCCCAGGTCGCCATTTACCAACAACAAATCCTGGCACAAAACGATCAGATCGACGTACTCAAGGCCCGCTCCCACAACCTCGAAAAAGAACAACAACGATTTCGCCAACTGGTAAAAGCAGAGGCCGTTCCCGAAAAACAACTGGACGATCTGGCTGCAGAACTTGATGTCCTGCAAAAACAAATTCAGGCTGCCAATAGCCAAAAGTCTGTATTGGAACAACAAATTGAGTCCTACCAACGCCAGGTCGCCATCCAAAACCGCGGCATTCTCTCAGAAACGGAACCCCTGGAAGCCAAATTGGCTCAACTGGATTACCAGATCAGCAAATGCCAACTTGTCAACCCTGTCGCGGGAACAGTCATCAGCAGCTTTGCCGAAGCAGGAGAATTTACCGCTACGGGAAAAGCCCTCTACAAGATTGCCAACCTCGACGAAATCATACTCCGCGCCTATCTCACAGGAGAACAACTGTCACAGGTGAAAATCAACCAGACCGTAAAAATCCTTACTCCGGGCAATACAAAAAACAGCGAAAGCCTAAGCGGAGTCATCACCTGGATTGCAGACAAAGCTGAATTTACCCCCAAAACCATCCAGACCAAGGAAGAAAGAGCACATCTCGTCTATGCTACCCGAATTAAGGTAAAAAATGACGGCAAACTCAAAATAGGGATGTACGCAGACGTCCTGTTTAAATAAACCCAATATGCAGGCCATAACCATACAACAAATAAGCAAAACCTACCCGGGTACAACCGAA
>JALQTV010000430.1 GCA_023268675.1 Saprospiraceae bacterium
CAGATGAATTGTTCAACCTATTGTAGTTTTTATCTAAAGGTTCACGTCTGAGCCAACAAGCATCTCATCTAATGCTTTGAAAGCGCTTCTGATAAAATCCACCCTGCATATCGTCCGGTTAATCCTTTTCAATCCTGATCTAAAACCTGTAGGTTGTATCTCTCTATTAAATCTGTCATCCTTTTGCCAAGATTGGGAACCTCGTGAAATTTCAGATCTTCAATAGCACGAGCCCAACTTTTATAATCATTTGCCGAAAGGCTCCGCAAAGAGAAATTTTTTCCGGTAGTCAGATAGAAAGAGAAATCCCGGAAACTGGTCCAGGGGTTTTCATAACTCCGAAGGCAAGTTGTTCCTGAGTCATATTTTGCTCCTTGCCAGTCTTCGGTACAGGGGAGATAAAAGAGATTATTCGCAGATATTGCCCAGGGAGCTTTCCCACCGTCACTAAGTAAAATGGCGGCAGCAATCAACACAGAGGAAGGGATGCCATGTCTGCGACGCTCTGTGACGGCAATGTGCCCCATGCTTTTAACAAGACTATCAACTTTTTCGGGATCAATGGTGGCCGCTTCCCGTTTTGGGAATAAGTCCATCAGTCCTGAAAAATTTTGTGTCACCTGATGCATCAGACTGGTAAGTACCCCCTCTTCTTTGTGTGCTATGGTCTTTGCTCCTGCTTTGGTTGCATCAAGCGGATTGAAGGAAAATTTAATGTCCAGGTTTTTGTTGAATGCGAGCCATACAATGCCGCAGAACAACAAAAACCTGGGAATGGGGGGCTTTTTGAACCTCTCCCGTAATTGGCGTAGATGCAATGATTTCATAACAATTTGTTGTGTAGTTGAAGAATATTCAACAAAAATAAAACAAATTGTTTTTTAATTCAAGCCTATAACCAAAAATAAAAACAAAAAGTTTTAAATATTGGTAAGGGCCTTGTCGAGATCTTCAATCAGGTCATCCACATCTTCTATACCTATACTCAGGCGTATGAGTGAGTCTGTAAGTCCTACTTTCAGCCGTTCTTCTCGCGGGATAGACGCATGGGTCATGGTAGCCGGATGTCCAATCAGTGATTCTACTCCACCAAGTGACTCTGCAAGTGTGAAAAGGTGGGTGGCAGACAATACTTTTTTGGCATTATCAAACGAATCTTCTATAAGATCAAAAGATACCATGGCGCCGAAGTTTCGCATTTGTTGCTTCGCGGTTTCATGCCCGGGGTGGGTTTTGAAGCCTGGGTAATAAACATTTTTGACCTTAGGGTGCTGGTTGAGAAACTTAGCCACTTTCCGAGCATTTTTACAAGCTCTTTCAACCCGTACATGCAGTGTTTTGATACCTCTGAGGCAAAGGAAGCAATCCATTGGGCCGGGTACCGCTCCGGCTGCATTTTGGATAAAGTGCAATTGTTCTGCAAGTTCCGTGTCGTTGACGATTATAGCTCCAAGTACGAGGTCTGAGTGGCCACCCAGGTATTTGGTGGCAGAGTGAAGGACCAGCGTAGCACCAAAATCCAGCGGATTTTGCAGGTAAGGCGAGGCGAAGGTATTGTCGACACAACTCATGATGTTATGTTCATTGGCCAGTCCTATGACTTTTTCCAGGTCAATGACATTTAGCATTGGGTTGGTGGGTGTTTCTATCCAGAATAGCCTGGTTTTATCGGAGATTTTTTCGCGGATGGCCTCCTCATTTCCCATGGAAACGAAGTGGGTGACGATGCCGTATTTTTGATAAATTTTGGTCATCAAACGGTAGGAACCACCGTAAAGGTCGTTGGTAGAGATGATCTCATCGCCTGGATTGAGCAATTTAAGTACAGCATCCATCGCTGCCAGGCCACTGCTGAAAGCAATCCCCGCTTTGCCGTTTTCCAGGGCTGCCAAACTTTGCTCTAATGCAGTCCGGGTAGGGTTTTGGGTACGTGCGTATTCATAGCCTTTGTGATCGCCTGGTGCCTCCTGTGCATAGGTGGAAGTTTGGTAAATAGGAGTCATCACGGCACCGGTGGAGGGATCAGGCTCTACTCCGGCGTGTATGGCTTTTGTTCCAAATTTCATGTTTGGTGATTTTGGTTGATTGCAAATAGCATTGATGTTACAAATGTACACATTTTGCCTGCAGGTGGAGGCATGGATTGAGATAGC
>JALQTV010000431.1 GCA_023268675.1 Saprospiraceae bacterium
GAACACCTCAGCTACTTCGATATCGGCATAGTCCAGCAGTTGCGGAACAGCCCGAATCAACTCATGCCCCTCGATCAGGGGAGCATTGGTCTGGCTGGCAATGGTACCACCGGTTGTGATAATGAGCACTTTGGGTTTTTGAGCAGCAAGCTCAGGGCTGGCGCCCAAAAAACAGCCTATTACAATCAGTCGAGCGAACAGTCGCATGGAAGAAGTATTTAAACTGCAGCGATCACAGGGTGTTTGCCCGGACCGCTGCAGCATAATAAAATTATTTTATGGCTTTGAGTACTTCCCGGGTGAGATCCCAGCGGTCAAATCCCTGTCTGCCATAGTCCAGTCCTCTTCTGACGATGACCAGGTCTTTTGAGGGCACTACAATGACAAACTGGCCGCGGTTACCGGCAGTTGAGTAAGCTTCTTTTGGAACATCGGTGCGATCATCCGGAACAAGCCACCATTGACCGCCGTAGAAATTGCCAATTGCTTCGGTCGCAGGAGCGGGTGTGCGAACGAAATTGATCCATTCTTCCGAGATGATGCGTTCTCCATTCCAAACTCCGTTTTGCTGATAAAGCAAGCCAAAACGGGCAAGGTCTCTGGCAGTAGTATATACCTGACTGCTTAGGATAAAGTCTCCAAATCGATCCGTACTCAGCAAGGTATTTCGCATTCCTATTTTGTCGAGGAGTGCTTTGCGGGGAAACTCGAGATAGGTTTTGGCATCTCCCAGTGCTTTTTTCATGGCCTAAACGGCGAGTATGGTGTCGTAGTTTTCATAATCCCAAACCGTTCCGGGTTTGCGAACCAGTGCCTTGTTGAGTGCCCCCTTGACGGAGCTTGCTCCTGCCCAATAGGACAATCCGGAACCTGTGGCGTATTCCATGCCGAAATTGTCGATGGGGTAGAGCCCACTAGACATGTTCAGGACATTTCTCAGGGTGATTGCATTGCGGGGGTCTTGTTCGGGATAGAGGGCTTTGGGGCCCCACTCAAAGTCGTTTAAAGGCTGATCCAGACTCATTTTTCCCTGATCAGCAAGTATGCCGATCAGTGTTACGGCTATGCTTTTGGCGGTGGACCAGGTTCTGGTTTTGGTGTATTGATTGAAGCCTGGTGCATAGCGTTCGTGAATGATTTTTCCCTTGTGGAGGACGATCAGACTCAGGGTTACCTGCTCGGGGCTAGTTCGGTTGAAGGCCCAGTCAGAAGCAGCCTGCAAGGCAGTAGCATCTATGTTTGATGGCAGGGTAAGCGGTTCCGTTTTATCTCCGTCAGGCCAGGGAATGTTGGCAGGATCTCCTGAGGGTGGGGGCAGCGTCAGTTCGGGCAAAGAAGAGATCTCTTCGAAAGTCTGATTGGGTGCCAGGATCATGCACCCGAGACCTTCGCGAAAAACAGCACGCATCACAGGAGCGGTCCCCGGAGTGCCGATGGCAACCGTTTTTCTGTCCCAGTCTACCTGGTAATCGCCGCCTTGTGCCGTCCCGATTGGATGTTTCAGGTAGGCAAGTTCCTGGTCAAAAACCTGGGTCAGGCTTCGGTTGGAGGTAAAAAGGCCGTTGCACTGCAAAATGGCCTGCACGCCCCGTTGGATGATTTCACGGTTGAATTGAAAGTAATCATAGTTTTCCTGTTGCTGCGCAAAGGCTACGCCGCTGGTTAGCACAAGAAACAAGAAGATGGAAAAGTATTTTTTCATAGGTAAGTATTTTGAAAACAGGAAAGTTTCCTCTTGTTTTTGTCATCAAAATAAAAAATTATCGGCTAAAACAGGCTAATAATTCCTTCTCATGGTTCTTTCCTCGGCTACCTGTCCGGTTTTGGCCGAAACTGGCGTCTTTGGGTCTGTGTTTCGATAGTTTTCCGGTATACCTTGTAGCTAATATTTCTTCGAAAGCTTCTACAAATATGCCTTGAAGTAGCCAGGAGAAATTATGTTCCTTGACCTGCGGGAAAGAGAGTGGAAAGCACTGCTCATGAAATTTTTGCACTGTGTTTTCTAAGTTGGCACAGCCTTTGCAAGGATCCTGATAAATAAAATTAAAGGGGCTTGATTGACCTTTTATTATTTGTTTTTGTGTTTTATGTTTTTAATTAAAACAAAAAGTTGTAAAAATGAAAATAGGATCCTATATTGC
>JALQTV010000432.1 GCA_023268675.1 Saprospiraceae bacterium
TTGATTGCAGATTGGCCAGCTCCCGAAGACTTGGGACGAATCAACCTGGTTGAATACATCAAATTCGCTCCCCAGGATTTTTTGGATGAAGTGCTGCCCCGATTGAAACAACAAGTATTGGAAGGCAAAATGGACGCACAAACTTATGCTGAAATCGTGGACGGCAAATCACTCAACGAAGGCGGCCTGCAAATTTATGGTTCCATCATCAAAAAAGACCGCGATGGAAACAAACTGCTTCCTTATATCCTGGATATAGACAACACCAACGCAATGCGGGCAGAAATAGGTTTGCCGGAACTGACAGCCTATTTGTTGTTCAAATAAACAAGATCATACGAAAGCTCCTTCTACCAAATCTGCAAACTCCGCCAGGGTTTTGACATGAAAATCTATGCGCAAACCAGTGCGATCGACAAAACTCGTAGCTCCGGAACCTTCCTTGCCATATCTTCGGTCAATCCAGGCAGTAGCCAGCCCTACCTTATTTGCCGGTTGTACGTCGTGAAACAGGCTCTGTGCAGTATGAAGGATTTCATGGGCAGCGATCCCCTGTTCCTCTAAGGCCGCTTTCATGTATTGGAAATTGCGCAAATCAGGTTTGTAGGAACCGATATCTTCTGCTGTAAATATCCCGTCGAATGTGATGCCCAGTCTATTATTGCTCTTGCTGAAACTGTGGCGATCAACATTCGACAGGATGTACAATTTATAATGCTTTTTCAAGCGCTGTAAGGCTGCTGCACTATCAGGAAAGGCCGGCCACTCCCCTACGGATTCGCCGAATTTCAGCGCATCTTCTTCCCTGCTCTCCACTCCGAAGGTACTGCACATGCCTTTGTAAACTCCGGCCAACAAATGGTCGTACCGAAGATCAGGATTCTTTTTTTGTTCAGAAGATTCCCATTTCGCAAATGACTCCAGGATTTGTTCCCGGTTGGCTACCGCACCAAAGTGGGGTGTCAATTGCTCATAGATTCCTCCCTCCCAATCTATCAAAGTACCATAACAGTCGAAGCTTAGTGCCTTAAATGAGTTGAGCTGCATTACAAATAGATTTTTTCTTGTTAAGATTTTGCTCCCGATATCAACTCATCTACGATTTCAGGATTGAGCAAAGTAGAAGTATCCCCCAGGTTGCTGCTGTCACCCGAAGCAACTTTCCGCAGGATACGACGCATGATCTTTCCGGACCTTGTCTTTGGCAAACCGGAAACCACCTGTATCACATCGGGTTTGGCTATCGGGCCTATGACCTTTGTAACTACTTTTTTGATTTCTTCAATAAAAGCATCCACATCAGATATTGCATGCTGCGTGATTACATACGCGTATATTCCCTGACCTTTGATGTCATGGGGATATCCTACCACCGCACTTTCCACCACATTTTCGTGCTGATTGATGGCATTTTCCACCTCCGCAGTACCCAGTCTGTGTCCGGAAACATTGATTACGTCATCTACCCTTCCGATAATGCGGTATCTACCTTCTTCATCTCTTCTGGCACCATCTCCTGTGAAATATTTCCCGGGAAAGGTTGAAAAATAGGTCTGTCGGCAACGCTCGTGATCTCCATAGGTAGTCCTAAGCATAGAAGGCCAGGGAAAACTTATGCAAAGTAATCCTTCCACATCATTGCCTTCGATCAAATTGCCTTCATTGTCCACCAATTCGAGTTGAATACCCGGCATGGGATAGGACGCATAGCAGGGTTTGGTATCGGTAATTCCGGGCAGCGGAGTAATCATCATTCCCCCGGTTTCTGTCTGCCACCAGGTATCAATGATGGGGCAGCGTTTTCTTCCAACTTTTTCGTTGTACCAATTCCAGGCTTCCAGGTTAATTGGTTCACCAACTGAGCCTATTACTTTGAGTGATTTCAAATCGAAAGCATCAACGTATTGGTCCCCAAATGCCATTAGTGCTCGAATAGCCGTGGGAGCTGTATAAAACTGATTGACCTGGTGTTTTTCACAAACTTGCCAGAACCTGCTGGCATCCGGATAAGTAGGAACGCCCTCAAACATCAAGGTTGTCGCTCCGGCCAAAAGGGGACCGTAAACGATGTAAGAATGTCCCGTGATCCACCCAATATCAGCGGTACACCAATACACATCTCCCTCTTCGTACTGGAAAG
>JALQTV010000433.1 GCA_023268675.1 Saprospiraceae bacterium
GGTACTCAAAGTGATGATCTACGTGAAGCTTTTGAGGAATTTGGAGAGGTTTCTTCAGCTAATGTCGTCATGGACAAGATGACCGGTCGTTCTAAAGGATTCGGTTTCGTAGAAATGCCAAATGACGATGAAGCCCTTACTGCTATTAATCAACTTAACGATTCTGAATTGGATGGCCGCACTATCGTGGTCAAAAAAGCAGAACCACGTAAAGAAAACACAAGAAGACCAAGCAATAGATGGTAAGATTTTCATGAAAAAGCCCGGCATGCTAACATGCCGGGCTTTTCTTTTTTATCCAACCCTACGTTTACCAAAAGATTTCTTTTTCTTCGAAAACTCTTTTTTGCCGCCGGCCCTGAAATTCTTTTTAGGATGTCCATGCCGCTCGTAATTATTTGGTTTGCCCTGGCTTTTCTTAGGGAAGTCAAAATTCAAATCCACATTAGCTCCAACGTTCCACTTCTCTATTTCAATCATAAGGATTTTAGCAATTAGCTCTTCCTTTGAAAGATTACCAAAAAGCATTTTGGCTTTTTCAAGTACCTTTGGATCCAACATATTTTTGAAAGGCTTCTCCAGCACACCTCTGCACCAGTTTTCCACCTTCAAACTATAGACCTCGCGGGTTTGGGGCACCAAAACCTGTTGAAACTGTATGTCCAGGCTCCTGGAAATTCTGTTTAATTTTTCCTTTTCATGTACGTTTATAATGGCCAGGGATATCCCTTTCTTACCCGCTCTGGCAGTACGACCACTTCTATGTGTATAATAAGAAAGATCATCCGGCAAGGCTACGTGAAAAACATGCGTCAGATCATTTACATCAATCCCACGAGCGGCGATATCTGTAGCTATCAGCACCTGCAATTCCTTGCGCTTAAACAAATCCATTACCCGGTCACGCTGCTTTTGAGAAAGGTCACCATGAAGCGCTTCTGCCCGATAGTTCTTTTTCAACAATAGATCTGCAAGGTCTTGCGTATCCTGCCTTGTTCTACAAAAGACAACCCCTCTAATATCAGGATCCACATCCAGAAACCGTGTAAGCGCCTCACTCTTATCAGATTGCTTGACTACAGTAAATTGATGCAAAATATTAGCATTGACTTCTTTTTCTACATTTAACTTCACCTCGGCAGGATGCTCCATGTAAGTTTTGACAATGCGACGTATTTCTGGTGACATGGTTGCTGAAAACAACCACACCTGCTTCTCTTCGGGGGTGTATTGCAAGATGGTATCCAGGTCTTCCTTGAAACCCATATTCAGCATTTCGTCCGCTTCATCCAGAATAAGAAACCTAAGTTTTTCAAGTTTAACGGATTTACGCTTAATCAGGTCGATCAAACGTCCCGGAGTAGCTATGATAATATGCTGTGGTTTGCGCAAAGCGCGAATTTGATCTACAATGGATGCCCCACCATAAACTGCCAGCACATTGATCTGGTCCATGAATTTACTGAACATCTCAATTTGACCTGCAATTTGCTGACCCAGTTCACGGGTTGGTGCAAGGATTAGTCCTTGGGTATGATTGAGAGAAGGATCTATGCGTTCCAATAAAGGCCATCCAAAAGCAGCTGTTTTCCCCGTCCCTGTTTGTGCCAGTCCGATAAAATCGCGGTTGCCCTGAATAATTTGTGGAATTGCCAGCTCCTGAATCTGGCTGGGTTTCTCAAAACCCAGCTCTGAAATAACTTTTAAGATGGGTTTTGAAAGGCCCAAGCGCTTGAATGATTCCAAAGAATTGCTATTTAATTAAATTTGAAAAGGCAAAGGTGAGCAAATTTATTGACATTTGCATCTTTGTATGCTTCGCAACAGCCCCTAATTCGGGACATTTTTCTGTAGATTTCGCTTTAATTCGGTGATTTCGTCAGCAGTAAGTTCCCTCCAGGCCCCAACTTTCAGATCTCCCAGTTGTACATTCATCACGCGAATGCGCTTAAGCGTAACCACTTTGTACCCTACGTATTCACACATGCGTCGGATCTGTCTGTTCAGCCCCTGTGTTAGAATGATCCGAAACTTGTAAGGCCCCAATTGGTCAATCGTACAAGGGAGCGTACGAGTGCCCAAAATAGGGACCCCTACACTCAAACGTTTGACAAACCTCTGAGTAATTT
>JALQTV010000434.1 GCA_023268675.1 Saprospiraceae bacterium
CTTTTAACAGACTCACTATTGCAGTTTTGTACTGCAAAGGTCTTGTTCAAAATTAAACTGGAAATAAACGACTTGTTAAGTATCTATATAAAAAAGCGCACTTGGGTAAATTTTACATTAACCCAAGTGCGCTTTTGTTAATTGGAGATTAAGTTAATTCTATGGCTTTTGTTTACCTGGAACGATCAGTCTGGGTACGTTTTCTTTCTCCAATAAAGCATTGAACCCCGGAACCTGCTTGTTCATCACCTCTTCATATTGTTGGACGATATCCTGGTACACTTCCTCCAAATCTGCCCGTCGCTCTTCGACCCCTCCGGTAGGTCGATTGTGGTCTCCGGCAACTACGCTGTACAACCTCCCCATCCGGTTGCTAAACACCCGTGGATAGTTGATGTTGTCCTGGCTGGCCTCCGCTTTGTTCTGTATAAGCTGGTCTTCGACCGCTGTCAGCTGAACAGACAGGCTCTTTGCACGTTCCATCAACTCATCACTGTAACCCACAGCAGTCGCCATGTCTGCCAGCATTTCTATCTGACTTCGAATGGAGCGCAGATTGGCTATGCGTTGATGAGCATCGGTGAGAACATCCCGAATCTCCAGGGAGCGCTCCAACTGTGCTTCGTAATCGGCCTGACTTACATCTGTCCAGCGCGGATCTGCTTTAATTTCAATTGTCTGTCTGCCGGACCAGTCGCCAATCTGCAGTTCCAGGGTATAAACTCCGGGAACTGCCCTTGGACCTGGAGATGGATTGCGAATAACCATTGTCACCAGATTGTCTACCAACACCGGCCCCTGATGGCGCAAATCCCACTCAAAAGTAGAGACTCCCTTGTGCAGACTGATCTTGTTGATCCGCTTGTCTGCATCAGAAGTGTAGGTTCGTATGATATTGCCTTCCTGGTCAATTACCCTCAAACTGACCGGAGTATCGTTCGCAAACCCTTCCCCTACAACTGCGCGAAGGTTGGCACGAGCACTTCCGATATCTGTTCGAAATACCGGTCTGGGCTGGAAAAAGTGGTGCTTGCCCAGGGTAATTTTATCATTCAGCTGATGCAATGGAGTAAGATCGTCAACTATCCAAAAGGCCCTTCCCTGTGTACTCAATACCAGGTCTTTCTCGTGTACCTCGATGTCTGTGACAGGAACATGAGGCAAATTTAGCTGAAAAGGCTGCCAGTGCTTTCCTTCGTCAAAGGAAAGGTACATCCCAAATTCCGTTCCTGCATACAACAAGCCTTTTCTATCCGGGTCCTCCGCAATCGCTCTCACAAAATGGTTTTCCGGAATTCCGTTTTTGCCATCTGTCAGCAATTTCCAATTTTTACCATAATCATCAGTCAGAAAAATATAGGGCCTAAAGTCATCGTACCGATAATTGTACACTGCTACCAAAGCCCTCCCGGGAGCATGGGAAGAGAGCTCTATTTTGTTCACAGTCCCTTCCTCCGGCATGCCCGACGGGGTAATGTTGTTCCAGCTCTGCCCCCCATCCCTGCTAATGTGCACCAGGCCATCATCAGACCCTGCCCATAATTCTCCTTCCTGATGAGGAGATTCTTCCAGCGCAAAAATAGAAGAATACACTTCCACACCAGTCGCATCATGCTGAATGGGGCCACCGGGGATGCCATGGTATTGATCGAGCTGGCGGGTAAGATCCGGGCTGATCATCTCCCAATCTTGTCCCTGGTTGGTAGTACGGTGAACGTAGTTGGAACCCATATACACTACATCGGGATTAAATTTGGAAATGACAATCGGAAAGTTCCATTGCCAGCGGTATTTCAATGCACGTTGTTCAGTACCCTCTGTGTAATGTGGATATGCAGTTACTTCCCGGATCTGACCGGTAGCCCGGTTGACCACAGAGATTTCACCGCTGTAACTTCCCGCCCAGACAATGTTGGGGTTCTCCGGGTGTACCGCTACATCTGCACTCTCGCTACCTCCCACAGAGAACCAGTTTTCATAAGGAGTCAAGCCCCGGATTGGCTGACTGGGTACGCTGATGGTGCTATTGTCCTGTTGACCGGCATACAGGCGATAAGGAAACTGATTGTCCACCGTTACCCGGTAAAATTCTGAGGTCGGTTGGTTGAGCTGGGAAGTCCAGGTTTC
>JALQTV010000435.1 GCA_023268675.1 Saprospiraceae bacterium
GTCTGCTGAAAGAAGTGCTGGATTATCAATTTCAATTGATCCGGCAGAGCGGGTGGTCTGAGGAGCGCAAACAAAGAGCAACCGAGGAGTCAATCGACTTGTTGATTGCAAAAGTGAAGGCAGAAGAAGAAAAAATGAATATGGTAGCAGCGTATTTGTTTGAAGCCTTTGAAAAAAGAAGTTTCAGCGAAGCGGCAGCTTATCTCTCCAATCGGGTGCTGGATGATGCTTCCTGCACGGTCAGTGAGGATCTGAACTACCGACTGGAAAGTTACCGGCTGATGAAAGTGGGCAACAAAGCCCCCGATATTGTATTCGGAGAAGGAGTCAGCACCTTGGGGGGAGTTTCGGCAAACAGCCTGAAAGCATTGCCCGCAGTGGTCAAGATTGTCGTTTTTGGGGCGGGTTGGTGCCAGCACTGCCAGCAGGAAATACCGCGCATGGTAGAATTGTATCAGAAATGGAAACCCTATGGAGTAGAGGTCGTTTTTGTTTCCCTGGATGAAAATGCTGCCAATTTCAAGGCTTTTGCAGGCAATTTTCCCTTTATGAGTATCTCTGATTTCAAAAGTTGGGACAGTCCCATCGTCAGGGATTACCACATTTATGCTACTCCTACCATTTTTATGCTCAATAAAGAGCTGGTTATACTCGAAAAACCCCAGTCGGTGAAGGCCGTCAACGACTGGTTGATGGCACGATCGAAATCCGGAAAATAACCCGTAAAAGATTTGAAAAAAAGAAGGTGGAGGCGGGAATAAAAGCACTCCTTGCATTGTCCAATAGAAAAACCTGTGTAATGAAAAATAGAATGATGCTTCTGCCCTTGATGTTGCTGGCCTTTGGCAGCTTGCTGGGACAAACTTCCGGCGTGAAGGGCAAACTTGTAGATGCACAAGACGAAACCCCGCTTAGCGGTGCTTATGTAATATTGATCAGTCAGGAAAGCCAGGAGGAAAAGGCTGCCGTGGCAGATGCAGATGGCGTGTTCTTGATTACCAAACTTGAAAAGGGTGAGTACCTGTTGCGAATCACTTATCTCGGATATTTGACCAGGGAAGAAAACATTACTTTGGGCAACCGCCTGCAGGATATGGGAACCATTCGCCTGGAACAGTCAGGTATTGACCTTGCTGAAGTTCAGGTAAAAGACAAAATACCACCCGCCAAACAATTGGGGGATACGACCCAGTTTAATGCAGCAGCTTATAAAATGAATCCGGATGCCGATGCGCAGGATCTGATCTCCAAACTCCCCGGCGTTACCCTGGAAAATGGACAGGTGAAAGCCCAAGGGGAAAATGTACAGCAAGTACTGGTAGATGGCAAACCCTTCTTCGGCAACGATCCCCAGGCAGCGATGAAAAACCTGCCCGCAGAGGTGATTGAAAGAATTCAGATTTTTGACCAACAAAGCGATCAGTCTCAGTTTACAGGATTCAACGATGGTCAAACCACCAAAACCATCAACATCATTACGAAGAGTTCGATGAAGGAGGGGCAATTCGGTAAATTCTACTTCGGAGGGGGGCAGGATTTGGATGAGGCAGCAGCCTTTCGCTACCGAACCGGGGGGACACTTAACTTTTTCAACGGAGACACCCGCCTTTCCGTTATCGGACAATCCAACAATATCAACATTCAAAACTTCGCTACAGAAGACCTGCTCGGTGTAGTGGGATCCAGCGGAGGTGGCCGTGGAGGTGGATTTGGAGGAAGAGGAGGCGGTTCCTGGGGCAGAAGTGGCGGCATCAACGACTTCCTGGTCGATCAGAGTGGAGGGATCTCCACCACGCATGCACTGGGGATCAACTACTCGGATATGTGGGGTAAGAAAATGGAAGTTACGGCAAGTTACTTTTTCAACAACAGCATCAACGATGCATTCCAGTACCTCGATCGTTTGTTTGTCGATAACAGTGAGGTGGAAAGAAGCTACACTGAAAACAGCGGCAGTGATGCCAATAACGTAAACCATCGTTTTAATGCGCGCCTGGATTACAAGATTTCAGAGAAAACGTCCTTGTTGATTCGCCCCAGTTTTTCTTTCCAGCAAAATGATGGCAATTCCAACACGGAAGGGGTGAATTTTTCCGGTTTATCCATTATCAGCGAGACCCTCAAC
>JALQTV010000436.1 GCA_023268675.1 Saprospiraceae bacterium
CAATGAGTTGTACTTAAAGCGACTTATTGTAGGGGGATTTGACGGTGTGTACGAGTTCGGGAAGATGTTCAGGAACGAAGGCATGGATCGTACGCACAATCCGGAATTCACCTCCATGGAAATTTATGTAGCCTACAAAGACTACATCTGGATGATGGAAATGGTAGAAACCTGTATTGAGCGCGTGGCAGTTGCTGTCAATGGAGCAACCAAAGTGAAAGTAGGTAATAATGAAATAGATTTTGCCGGTCCCTACAAACGCATCAGTATGTATGATGCCATCAGGGAATATACCGGTTTTGATATTTCTGAGATGGATGAGGAAGGTATCAGAGAAGTCTGTAAGAAGTTGCATGTCGAGGTGGACAATTCCATGGGCAAGGGCAAACTCATAGACGAAATTTTCGGCGAAAAGGTGGAGGCACACTTGATTCAGCCTACTTATATCACCGATTATCCTATAGAAATGACGCCCCTGGCGAAAAAACATCGCTCTAAAAAGGACTTGGTTGAACGCTTCGAACTGTTTGTCAATGGCAAAGAAATTGCCAATGCTTATACCGAGCTCAACGACCCGATCGATCAGCGCGCCAGATTTGAAGAGCAGTTGCAGTTGGCGGCCAGAGGGGATGAAGAGGCAATGGCCCTGGATGAGGATTTCCTGAGAGCACTGGAATATGGGATGCCACCTACCTCAGGCTTGGGAATCGGTATCGACAGATTGACTATGTTGATGACCAATCAGCATACGATACAGGAAGTATTGTTCTTCCCTCAAATGCGTCCGGAGCGGGGGCAGTGAACTGTGAACTGTGAACTGTCTTATCCTAAATAGCTTTAATCTTTTTGTTTCAAGGGCATATTTATTGCACCTGCTTCCGGCAGGGCTGTAAAATTCTTGGTGTTTTATTCCAGACAATCGTTGGCGATTATGCCACCCCTTGCGGGGTTCATCATCAGGTTACACATTTTTTCTACAATCATTTCACCCCTTGCGGGGTTTTTAAGGATGGGTTGTCTCCCATCGCTGACGGACCTCGCCGCCTTCGGGGCTTCGATTCATACTTGCGAAAGGCCAATGGCCAATTGTTTTTGAGTTCCCTGTTGAGGATGGATTTGTTTGAGGGTAAGGATTATTGCACCCGCTTCGGGGTTTGGGTTTTTTGTGCATTTATACGATGGATTGTCACCCATCGCTGGTCTATTTCGCCCTTTCAGGGCATTAATAGCTCATTATTGTCAAGCGCTAAATGCTAAAGGTCTCTAATGTTGACTGCTCACCGTTCACTGCTCACTGTTCACTGCTCACTGCTCACTGTTCACTGCTCACTGCTCACTGTTCACTGTTCCAATAATACTTTGATTACCGTACACTTTTTCACCAACTTTCACTGTAATGTTGGTATCCAATGGCAGGAAAAGATCCACTCTGGATCCGAAGCGGATGAATCCGATTTCTTCTCCCTGCTCTAGTTGTTGGTTTTCCTTGATGTAGTATTTGATGCGGCGAGCCAGGGCTCCTGCAATTTGCCTCAGAAGTATTGTTCCATGGTCAGCAGTTTGGATGGCGATGCTGCTTCGTTCGTTTTCTTCCGAAGACTTTGGGTGCCAGGCAACCAGAAATTTTCCGGGGTGGTATTTGAGGAAGCTGACTTTGCCTGCAACGGGGGCACGGTTGGCATGGACATTAAACACGGACATAAACACTGAAACCTGGATACAATCCCTTTTCAAAAATTCCGGTTCGAAGACTTTTTCAATGACCACTACCTTTCCATCAGCGGGGGCATAAACTGCCTTGTCTGAAGGAACGACCTTTCGTTCCGGGTTCCTGAAAAACTGGAGAAAAAACAAGAGCAGGGGGAATGCAATGGCCAGTAGGGGATAAAATAACCAGGGACTTACAAACGCTGCGATTGTCAGCAGGGGCAGAGCTATCAGAAAAAATGCTCTGAAAATCGGAGTTCCTTCTTTGTGGAGGCGCATGGTAGTATCGCTAAGAATTGAATAGGGTTAAGTAAATTGCTGCAAAAGGTATGATGAAAATGAATGCATCAAAGCGGTCCAGGAACCCACCGTGACCGGGCAAAGTGTTTCCGGAGTCCTTGACGTTCAT
>JALQTV010000437.1 GCA_023268675.1 Saprospiraceae bacterium
AACCAGCAGCGGACCAATTTAGCGAAGTACCCGAAGCAGCGATCAGATAAGCCATAACAGATGAAAACACCACTGTAAGGCTCAATCGGAGCTTTACCAGCAATTTATAATCTGTAAGCTTTTGGAACAACAAATTGTCTCCGGCTTGCTGTACTCTTTCAGTTTTTGTTGGCACGACGCAGTATTCTATTTATGGTGGAAGGTGTTGCCCATGCAAACAAGGGGAACACCTTCCTGTAATTGCTTCTAAATAATTAATGCGTATTCTGTTCTCCCTCCTTGAGAGATGAACTCATGGCCATCTTTTCCGTAATCATAAGCCCAACGCTGCACGGTAGGAATGTTGCCTTCCCAGTTACCATGAACGCCATGGATAGGCGTAGTCCACTCAAGAGTAGTAGCCTGCCATGGGTTTTTCACTGTCATCTTACGACCGTACCAGATAGAGTAGAAGAAGTTAATCACGAACAACACTTGCAATGCGAAAACTACAATAGCTGCAATGGTGATGAACTGATTCATTGTAGTGAAGTGAGAGAAAGAATCGAAAGTATCGAATCTGTAATATCTACGTGGCACACCAGCCATACCCAGATAGTGCATAGGCCAGAAAATTGCGTAAGAACCTGCAATGGTACCCCAGAAATGTATCTTTCCGAGCGTTTCGTTCATGAAACGACCAAACATTTTTGGATACCAGTGATAGATACCGGCAAACATACCAAAGAATGCAGCCACACCCATTACAATGTGGAAGTGAGCCACCACAAAATAAGTATCGTGTAATTGAATATCCAAAGCAGAGTTACCAAGGAAAATACCGGTCAAACCTCCCGAAATAAACAGAGACACGAAACCTATACTGAATAAACTTGCTGCATTGAACCGTATGTTACCTCCGTAGAGCGTTGCAATCCAGTTGAACACCTTAACAGCAGAAGGAACTGCGATGATCAGAGTGAATACCACAAAGAAATTGGAAATGAAGGGGTTGACCCCTGACATAAACATGTGGTGCGCCCAAACGATGAAAGATAGGAATGCAATCGCAAGGATAGAAAATACCATCGCCTTGTAGCCAAAGATAGGCTTTCTGGCATGAACTGAAAGTACTTCAGAAACAATACCCATAGCAGGCAAAATGATGATATATACCTCCGGGTGTCCCAGGAACCAGAACAAGTGCTGGTACAAGATCGGGCTACCACCAACGTGATCCAATGCCTGACCCCCAATGAATATTTCACTCAAATAGAAACTTGTCCCCAAGCCCCTGTCGAACATAATCAACAACAAACCGGAAACCAAAACAGGGAAAGAAAGCAGACCAATGATAGCTGTGATAAAGAAAGCCCAAATGGTCAAAGGCAAACGCCACATACTCATTCCCTTTGTACGAAGATTCAGTACAGTGGTAATATAGTTGATACCTCCCAACAACACAGAAACAACGAAGAATACCAAACTAACTACCCACATGGTCATACCGGCACCTGACCCAGAAGAAGCTTGTGGCAACGCGCTCAAAGGTGGGTATGCGGTCCAACCACCGGCAAAAGGTCCTGTACTCAAGAAAAGCGATGCGAACATTACTACTCCTGCAAGAAAGAAGAACCAGTAAGAAAGCATATTAAGCAAAGGAGATGCCATATCCCTGGCCCCAACCTGTAAAGGAATCAACAGGTTACTGAAAGTACCACTCAAACCAGCTGTAAGAACGAAAAATACAATGATCGTTCCGTGCATCGTTACCAGAGCATAGTAAAACTCAGGTGCCAAGGTACCAATTCCTGTTTCGGCATTTACCTGTATCCACTTACCGAGAACCGGCTTGAGCCATGCCAGGCTATCATCCGGAAAACCTAGTTGCAACCTGAAGACCAAAGACATCAAGGCACCAATAATGGCCCAAAACATCCCGGTAATCAGGAATTGCTTGGCAATCATTTTGTGATCCTGACTGAAGATATAAGTAGTGATGAAACTCGACTGATACTTATCTCCTTCATGGTGATCATGAAAGTGATCGTCGTATCCCAAATCTTCGATCAGAATATCATCTCTGTCCTTAGTTGTTGGATTTACTGTTGTCGCCATTGTATTATTATTT
>JALQTV010000438.1 GCA_023268675.1 Saprospiraceae bacterium
ATGGGCCATACGCACCGACAACATCGAGGAATTGAGCAGACAGTTGACACAAAATCGAATTGCTCATTCTGCTATTGGCAAAGGATCCAGGATAGCTCCAGACGGCAGTATCCTGCACTGGAAAACACTTTTTTTGGTCCAAGAAGACAAATCTATTCTGAACCCTTTTTACATTGAATGGGAGGATATGGCCATGCATCCTTCCAGGCATACCCCAGGCGGTTGTTTTTTGGATGGATTCGCCATGGACTTCTCAACTGGCCATCCTCTGGGGGATGTTTATTTTCCGGAGGACGAATGCATCGCCCGATTCCCGGCTACTGCCGCTACCCATGGCTTTTTTAGGAAATTGGAATTGAATACCCCCCGTGGTTTGGTTACCTTTGGGACAACTTCTGGTTAACCAACTTTAATACCTTAAAATTATGAGAAAAATTACACTTTTGGCAAGTCTGGCAGGCTTGCTGGCTTTCACTGCCCATGGGCAGGTATATTCGTACAAAGCTGAGGCTGCCGACAGACAGCAGGCATTGGAGGCAAGCTTTGACAGCTACGTAGATGCAGCAAATCTGGACGAATGGAACAAGCTGATGTCTTCCCATCCCCACCATGTGGGTTCACCCTGGGGAAAGGCCAATGCCGAGTTTATGGCGGCGAAGTTTCGTGAATGGGGCTACGAAACAGCCATTGAAACGTACCAGGTGCTTTTCCCTACTCCCAAAGTCAGAGTCCTCGAAATGACAGCACCCGAAAAATTTCAGGCAAGCCTGGAAGAACCCCCAGTGGAAGGCGATGCTAGTTCTCAACAGATTGACGAAATGCTCAAACCCTACAATTGCTTTTCTGTGGATGGAGATGTGACGGGGGAACTGGTATTTGTTAATTATGGCATTCCCGCAGATTACGAAGAATTGGCAAAAAGGGGCATAGATGTAAAGGGCAAAATTGTCATCGCCAAATACGGAGGATCCTGGCGGGGCATCAAACCCAAAGTAGCTGCTGAAATGGGGGCCATAGGGTGTATCATTTATTCTGATCCGGAAGATGATGGCTACTATCAGGGAGAAACTTATCCGGAGGGCGCTTTTAAAAACCCTTATGGAGTCCAGCGAGGTTCCGTTCTGGACATGCCCTTACGTCCCGGAGATCCCCTTACTCCCGGTTATGGTGCTACCCCCGATGCCCTGCGCATCTCAAAGGAGGATGCAGAAAACCTGACCAAAATTCCTGTTTTGCCTATTTCTTATGTAGATGCCCTGCCTTTGTTGGAAAACCTGGGAGGACCGGTAGCACCGGAGTCCTGGAGGGGGGCACTGCCTACTACTTATCAATTGGGTCCCGGCCCTGCAAAGGTTAGACTAAAACTGGAATTCAACTGGGATATGGTGCCTGCCTACAACGTGATTGCCAGACTGGCTGGGTCGGAGTATCCGGATGAATGGGTCATTCGCGGCAATCACCACGATGCATGGGTACATGGTGCCAGCGATCCGGTGAGTGGCATGGTAGCTTTGATGGAAGAAGCGCGTGCCATTGCTGAATTGACCAAGTCTGGCTGGAAACCCGCCCGTACCCTGGTATTTTGTGCCTGGGATGCCGAAGAACCTGCCTTGCTGGGTTCTACAGAATGGGTGGAGGACCATGCAGAAGAACTGCGTCAAAAGGCAGTTGTTTACATCAATACAGATTCCAATAGCCGTGGTTTTTTGGGTGGTGGCGGTTCTCACACCCTTGAAAAATATTTTGACGAAGTCAGCAAATCCGTGATCGACCCACAGACCGGTGTCTCCGTTTTTGAGCGAGCCATGGCACGGGTACAGGTCAGTGGAGGAAAGGTTCCGAATCATTACAAATTGGGAGCGCTGGGCTCGGGTTCTGATTACACTCCGTTTATCCAACACCTGGGCATCGCTTCAATCAACCTTGGTTTTGGCGGCGACGGCAGCGGAGGAGAGTATCATACCGGTTATGATTCTTATGAACACTATACCCGTTTCAAAGACCCCGGCTTCGTTTATGGTGCTACATTGGCAAAAGTTGCGGGTCGATTGACCCTTCGCATGGCCAATGCAGCTATTTTGCCATTTGACTTCGAGTATTTTACACAAAC
>JALQTV010000439.1 GCA_023268675.1 Saprospiraceae bacterium
CAATGGTTGGTGGAAGGGGATTTGTCGGGAAATAATTTTCTTGTTTCGGGAGTGACACCTGGAGAAAACATCAGGGTACAAGCATATTCAGGTCTCGCCAAATATGATTTCACGATTGTTACCAGCGCTTCTTTTGAACCCTCCGCTCCGCTTATTGCTCTGAATGGCCATTTCAACTTTTCTTTGCCGGTATGCGAACTTACCGGAAGCAAAGTGAGTTTTGGGGCAAGTGTACGGGATGATTGCGATGCACCAGATCAACTCCTTGACAACACCCGATTTTTCCTCGCAGGAAAGGAGATTTTCCCCGTTGATCACACATTTGCGGGCCAAACCATCCATTTTCTCTTTTCCGAACGGATTTCCATGCTTCACAACAATCGATTTTTTGTCATTTCCACCACGGATAGTGACAATCATGTTGCGCAACGTTCAATTATGCTTACCGTTTCTCAGGAAACTGCCTCGGATAAATACATTTGTGGTGGTCAATTGAATGTGCTGCTGGGAGAAAACTGTCGCACCGCTATTTTACCGAGTATGGTTTTGAAGGGAGATGCGTCCGTTGTTTGCAATGATCAATTGCAGGTGGTCATAGAAAAGCGAAATGCTCACGGCGTATTTGAGGGCTCTTATACTTTGAATGAGGTCCAAAATGCAGGGTTGTTTCATTATGCGGTCTTGCCTTCAGGGAAAGCGTACCTGCGGGAACAAAATGGGCGAATTGCCGGAATGCAAACTGACGCCATTATTTGCCGGGGTACTTTATTGGTGGAGGACAAAACAGGGCCTATTCTTAGTTGCCCGCCAGACAGAAATACCATCACCCAAACCCTGGTCTATAATCTTTGGGAGGGAGAATTAAGTCAGGAGAGAAGCCTTTATCCGGACAGATTTGAGTGTTTTGGTCCGTTAGGTTCTATTGATGCCTTTTTCGAGAATCCAAATGAGCCGCATTATTACGATACCTGGACTTTCATTCCTGCATTGGGTGGCAAATATACTTTTTCTGTTGAAGCCGATTTCGATGTCCGGCTTTCTTTGTTTCAGCAGCCGGGACCGTCTGTAAACACTGATGTGTCGGGGGATCCGAGCTCTGGTGAGAATAGGGAAGCTTCCGCCCCCGATGGATGGTTTGACAAAGAAGAACCCTGCAGCAACGTGATAGCTTTGGGAGAACCAAACCAGAGTGGGCTAGCCGTTCATAGGCTTTCCTTGCCGCTGCAAACGGGCACAGAATACACCTTGCTTGTGACTTCAGCAGAAGCAGTTATATCTGGCCATTTTACCGTCAAGGTAGAGCGGGATGGTGCCAGCCGAGGTACAGATCAAATTTTGCGCTACCGGAATCCTGCCGTGGATCCCCGGGGCAAAGAATTATCTCAATGGTTGCCTTATCCAGGCCTATTGGAAACACAGGAGCTCTCCCTGTTTTGCAGCGACCTGAGTGAGTTGATCCTTCAGCCTTCCGATGACCGTTGTTACACGCTTTATAATGATTACGACCCCGAAACAGCTAAGATCAGTGACTTTTTGACAACTCGCCTTTCCGTTACAGGTTTTCCAATAGTTTCAGACAATTGTGGCCCGGTAGTGGTATGTGTCAGTGACTTGTTGAAAAAGCAGTCGGACTGTGGTGAATTGTACCTGGAGCGTAGTTTTACTGCCACTGATAATTATGGCAACAAAGCGCAGTTCGATTCGGGAGCTTACCAATGTATCCAAAGGATTTATTTTTCCAAGCCGGGTATCGAGCAGGTACTCAGGCCAAATTTTACGGTTTATCTCGAATGTGACGATGCCTTTGACCTGGATGCTGTGGGCAATCCTTCCCCCGACGTAACTGGCTATCCCTTCATCCGATCCGCTTTTGCCTGGCACGACCTGGCACCTGAGTGGTGCAATCTGGGAGCTGCCTATAAGGATGCCGTCATCATCACAGGTTGTGATCAAAGCATAAACATACGTCGGGAATGGACGATCATAGATTGGTGTCGTCCCGGGGAGTCTGTTGTTTCCCGGCAATTGATCAAGATTGGGGATTACAGCCCTCCGAAAATGGATCCGGTGAGTCTGGTAGCGTACAATGAGAGTTTGCGACAATGG
>JALQTV010000043.1 GCA_023268675.1 Saprospiraceae bacterium
TTCTCCTTTTTGGGCTATGAAACCAAAATCATAGAAGACATAGCAGTTACCCTCGAAAAACCGGATGTAAATCTGGAAACCATCCAACTCAGCGGAGAAGGGCTGATGCTCAGCGAAGTGACCGTCACCGAAGAGGCTGTCCTCATCGAAAACAAGATCGACAAAATGGTTTACAATGCAGAAAAAGACGTTACAGCTGCCGGAGGAGATGCTACCGATCTGCTTAGAAAAGTGCCCCTTCTTTCTGTTGACCTCGATGGCAATGTATCGCTACGTGGTTCTTCCAATCTGCAAATTCTTATCAATGGCCGACCTTCTACCCTTTTTGCCGATAATATCGGCGAAGCACTGAAGATGATGCCCTCCGATCAAATCAAAAGCGTAGAGGTGATCACTACTCCCACTGCAAAATACGACGGTGAAGGCACTGCCGGCATCATCAATATCATTACCAAGAAGAAAAGCCTGGAGGGAGTATCGGGCTCCGTGGGAGCTTCTGTGGGACAACGCTCCAACCGCGCCAACTTCAATGTCAATGTAGCCAGAGGGCGATTTGGTATAGGAGTCAACGCTGGCGGACATTATGGATGGCCGCAAAATGGTAGTTTTGAGTTTTACCGCGAAGACATTACCAGCAGCGGAACGCGCGTCCTGGACCAGGCTGCTGCTTCCAAAAGCAACTTCATCGGTAGCAGAGGTTCTCTTAGCGCTTATTACGACATCAATGCTTACAATAGCATCAACTCTTCTGTCAGCTTTGGCGGCAGAGGTGGTTTCAATGACAATAATACTCAAGCCAGCTACACAGATCCAGGCCTTGGTCTTAACCAGATCTATGAGCGCCTAAGCGAATCCTCTAACCTCCGCGGTACCTATGACTGGACAACCGATTATCGAAAAAAATTCAAGACCCCCGAACAAGAACTCACCTTTGCCTTCCAGGTCAGTGGATCCAAAAGCAATCAGGAGAATTCCCTGGATCAGCATGGCAATGACGCTGCCCTACAACAGCTGGAAAGCAATACCAATGACGGACTGAACGTAGAAACTACTTTCCAAATAGACTATGTACACCCCTGGAGCAAAAATGTAAAGATGGAAACAGGGGTGAAAAGCGTCATTCGGGACATCGACAGTGATTATTTCTATGAAGTATTCAATTTCGAAACAAGCAACTACGAAACCGATAGTCGAAGAACAGATGAATTTACCTATAACCAGGATGTAATTGCCGGTTACTTGTCATTCAATCTCAAGCTTGGTGAAAAATTTGGCCTGGTAGCAGGCTCCAGATACGAAAAAACAACCATTGCAGGGGACTTCAGAGATCACCCCAATCCATTTTCCAACAGCTATGAAAATTTTCTGCCAAACGTCATTCTAAACCACAAGCTTGGTGAAACATCCAATATCAAATTGAGTTACAACAAGCGCATCCAACGCCCCAGTTTGTTTTACATCAACCCATATATTGCGCTGGCTGACCCGAGAGACATTTCTTATGGTAACCCCAATCTGTCTCCCGAACTTACAGATCAGTACGAAGTGGGCTACAATAGTTATGTCAAAGGCATCTCTGTCAATGCCTCTGTTTACTACAGAAATACAACCGATATCATAGAAAATTTCCTCAATATCAATGACGAGGGAGTTTCTGTAACAACTTATCAGAATATTGGAAGAAACCAGAGCCTTGGAACCAATGTTTATCTCTCCGGAACCATCAAAAAGAAGCTAACCCTCCGAGGTAGCGTAGATGTATTTACCTACAATGCCCAAAGTACCATCGAAGGCATTGATCTGAGCAATCAGGCTGTTTTGTGGAATGGTAGATTAAATGCTACGCTCGAACTGCCAAAAGATCTGCGAGTAGAAGCTTTTGGGTTTTACCGCTCACCTACCCAAACCTTGCAAGGTACCCGAGCCTCTTGGTCTATGTTCCATATCGGTATGATGAAACAATTCAACAAAAGAACCAGTCTTGGTTTGAATATTTCTCAGCCTTTCAAGGAAAACATGGAATTTGTCAACGAGCTTAGCGGAGCAAACTTCTACCAGCGTAGCAACTCCATCCGACCGTTCCGCTCTGTCGGAGTGAACTTCCGTCACAGCTTCGGAAAATTGGATTTCCGCCAACAGCGCAGACGTGACAGTTCCATCAACAATACCGACCTGAAAGCAGGCGGCGAAAGCAACGAAAACAGCAATTAATTTATATTGGAAGCTATCCCAAAACTGTTTTGGGATAGCTTCCATCCACTCACACTTCTCCGTGCAACTTGTTGTATAAAAACCTTCGGGGATTGTGGTAGGCTATTTGCCAATAGAAATCATCGGAAAGGTACCCTCTCATATCAAAGCCGAAGCGGCGCTCGCGATAATCTTTTTGCAACATAAAAAAGTCTGATCCAAACAAGATGTAGTCCCTGGTCTTTTCATACCCGATCATGGCCTTTAACAATGGATACAGCCTGTCGTCAAACACCGTAAAGGAAATATCGGCATAAACATTAGGCCAGGCTTCATTCTCTATCATTTTCCGGATCTGATAAAACCAATTTTGCTCCGCTTTTTCCCGTTTCACAAAAGGATCGTCCAGGTATTTGTCCCATTCTACATTGCCACCAAAATGTGCCAGGTTAAGTTTCAAGCCAGGGAATTTATTGAGCACCCTCTGCCATCCGTGTGGGTGATTGTAATATTGAACAAAGTCATAGTTTTTGCGCTCCTCTGATTTGCTGTACCCCGGGATCTGACTGGCTTTAGCGTAGTCTGCATCACTTATTTTGCCGCGGTAATAATTGGCGTTTTTAGGGATGCAGTGCGTAGTAAGGGGGATTTCATTGGCCTCAGCAAAAGCATAAACCCCATCCAGGCGCTCGTCATCAGGAAAAAAACCCAGTGAAGGATACATTTTTATACCCGAAAATCCTTTGTTTTCAATGTACTCTTTCACCAATCCTGTGACATCCGGTCGACGGGGGTCTGCGCCAACGAATGGAAAAAGTTTGTCAGGAAATTTGTCGCGGAGGGCTGCCAGGTCCTCCAATTGCTGTAAATACGGTCGTATGGGTTTTCCTGCCTCCATGTAATCAAAATCTACACTCAACGGTACAAACTTCGTATCACGGGGGTAATAGGCCTGCAGTTCTTCAAATATGTCCTCCGGCTTATTGAGAGCGGAATAAAGAAAAGCAGAATAGCGATTGAGCTGACCCTTGAACAATTTCAATAGAGCCTTGGCCGTATTTTTTTGCGTAGCAATCCGCTTTGCTGCTTTGGTAGTTATCAGACCATTTAGAAAATTGGCCGGAATGTGGTCAATGTTGAACAAGTGGACGTGGCAATTATAAATAGAATAGTCATTGAAGGTAGGTTCGGGGTTTTTCATAGAAATGTGGTTTCCTCTAATTTAGCCCAAAAAACGATCTGGCGAAAGACACGACTAAAGGATTTTTGTCAGCTTTTTATCCGGAGGGTGATTTGCAATAAAAAACGGCTCTTGTGCAATACTTACACAAGAGCCGTAGCGACAAACAAGGGAAAGCTGAAATTAGCTACCGAAGTCGTCAAATGCGATGTTGCTCTCCGGAACGCCCAGGTTGTCAAGCATATTCATAACAGCCTGTAGCATCATTGGAGGACCACACAAGTAGTATTCTATTTCTTCCGGTTCCGGATGATTTTTCAGGTAATTGTCCAGCAATACCTGGTGAATGAATCCTGTAGGACCCGTCCAATTGTCTTCCGGAAGCGGTTCTGATAAAGCGATGTTATAAGTAAAGTTGTCGAACTCCTTCTCGATGTTTCTAAAATCCTCTGTATAGAACAACTCTCTGGAAGAACGACCACCATACCAGTAAGATACCTTGCGATCTCTGGTTTTCAAAGTGTGAAACAAGTGGAAGATATGTGAGCGCAAAGGCGCCATACCCGCACCACCACCGATGTAGATCATTTCCTTCTTCGTAGGTTTGATAAAGAACTCCCCGTAAGGACCTGAAACGGTCACCTTGTCACCGGGATTTCTTGAAAAAACATAAGAAGAACAAACACCTGGGTTTACCTGCATCCAGCCATTGGCTTTGCGATCCCAGGGTGGCGTAGCAATACGAATGTTCAACATCACGATATTGCCCTCTGCCGGGTGGTTGGCCATAGAATAAGCGCGGAACTGTTCTTCGTCATTCTTCATTTTGAGCTCCCAAAGATTGAATTTGTCCCATTCGGGTCTGAACTCATCGGGTTGTTTGCCCATGCGAGGGTGAGCCGTAATATCCATATCTTTGAAGTCCACCTCTATCTTGGGTACATCAATCTGGATATACCCTCCAGATTCGAAATCCAGGTTTTCACCTTCCGGCAATTTTACGACAAACTCTTTGATAAAGGTAGCCACGTTGTAGTTGGAAACCACTTCGCATTCCCACTTTTTGATACCAAAGATCTCTTCCGGGATGCGAATGCGCATATCTTGACGCACTTTTACCTGGCAAGCCAGTCGCTTGTGCTCAGCCACTTCGCGGCGGGTAAGGTGGTTCATTTCAGTAGGCAATACATCTCCGCCTCCTTCATCCACATGGCATTCGCACATGGCGCAAGTTCCACCGCCACCACAGGCCGAGGGAAGAAAAATGCTTTTGTCAGACAGGGCAGACAAAAGAGACGATCCCGGCTGTACCATCAGAGGATTTTCCTCATCACCATTGATGATGATTTTTACATCGCCCTGAGGAACCAACTGTTTTCTTGCATAGATCAACATGAAGGACAATGCAACAATAACAGCCGTGAAGACGATTACAGCGAAGATCAGGGTTTGGAAACTAAACAGTAATATCATTGTATATCAAATTGTAAAGTTTTCGAATTAATTCGATGCAAAAGCAGCAGGATCAATACCCAGCAAGCTCATGAAGGCAATTCCCATCAGTCCTGTCAGGATAAAGGCCATACCCAAACCACGCAAGGGGCCGGGAATGTTTGAGTAACGAATTTTTTCGCGAATAGCGGCAATTGCAATGATAGCCAGGAACCAACCAAAACCACCCCCCAGACCGAAGGCAATTGAGTTGGTGAAGTTAAATTCTCTGGAAACCATGAACAAAGAACCACCCAGGATCGCACAGTTTACTGTGATCAATGGAAGGAAAATCCCCAGTGCGGCATACAAAGAAGGGGAATATTTTTCCACTACCATTTCTACCAGCTGTACCATTGAAGCGATCACCGCAATAAAGAGGATGAATCGAAGGAATGTAAGGTCAATTCCAAAAACGCCATTTTCACTAAGCAAATACTCATTGATCAGCCAGTTGATCGGCATGGTGATACCCAAAACGAAGATTACAGCCAGACCAAGACCGAAGGCAGTTTTTACTGACTTGGATACTGCCAGGTAAGAACACATACCCAGGAAGTAAGCCAACACCAGGTTTTCGATGAAAGCTGCTTTTATAAAAATATTAAAAAATTCTCCCATGATAATTTTGATTTTCTTATGCTGAAAAAGCCTGTGATAAATTTGATCAGGAAATGTCAACCAATTTTGGATTCATGCTTCGCTGGATCCAGATCAGAATCCCGATGATAAACATCGCAGAGGCAGGCAATACCATCAGGTTATTGTTGGCATACCAGCCGAACATGACGCTCTCTGTCGTATTGATAAGAAAATCAGCAGTAGGGCCGATAATTTTCAACTCGATGCCTGTACCGGCAAAAAGGGTCCCCTTTCCAAAAACTTCGCGAATAACCCCCACTATGATCAGGATAGCGCCGTATCCCAAACCATTGCCGATGCCATCCAGGAAGGATTTCCACGGCTTGTTGGCCATGGCAAACGCTTCAGCACGTCCCATCACGATACAGTTGGTGATGATAAGCCCGATATAAACAGAAAGTTGCTTGTAAACCGGATAATTGAGGTATTTCAAAGTTAATTCCACCACGGTAACCAGCGTTGCGATAATTACCAGCTGTACGATCATACGTACCTGCTTGGGAATATAATTTCGCAACATTGAAGTGAAGAGGTTGGAGAAGGCGGTAACGAAAATTACAGCGATTGCCATAACTACCGAAGGAAGCACCAGCGAAGTAACAGCCAGTGCCGAACAAATACCCAATACCTGAACGGTGATGGGGTTGTTGTCACTCAGCGGATCAGTAAGCAGCTTGCGTTCCTTCTTACCGAAGAGCGGTTCTTTTTCTTCGACACCTGAGTTGATGTCTTTTACTGCGGTCTCTGCCATAATGCTATTTATTTTTTCCTGTCCTGACAGGGATGGTTATTATATATTAGACTTCAGTTTAGCAAAATAAGGTTCGTAGTATTTGATCCCACGCTGCAGCATTTCAGTTACCCCGTCTGAAGTAACCGTAGCTCCGGAGATGCCATCTACATCGTGGCGAACATCTTTAGCTCCACCCTTGCGCACTACAATGGAAGTATAATTGCCATTGTCGTCATAAATCTCCTTACCTGCAAACTGGGCACTGAAAGAAACATTGTCCTTGATTTCTGCACCAAGACCGGGAGTTTCTCCTTTGTGGTCAAAAGCAGCACCGGTAACAGTAGAAAGATCAGATTCCAAAGCGATATTTCCCCATATTTCATCCCACAAACCATTTCCACGAACAGAAATAATGTAGAAAGTCTCCCCACCTTCGGTGTAAATGTATAATGGAAGCAAGCGATCCGCTTCAGGTTTTTTTCTCTCCTTGGCCATATCAATGTCTTCGGCAAGTACCCCCTCTACAGCTTCCCCTTTCATATTAAGCCCCAACTGCTCGATGTTGCTTGCGAAGATACTCCCTACATCAGCATCCGAAAGATCTTTTACTTTTTTGCCGTCAGGCAGATGAGATTCCACGGCCATCAAAATAGCCCGCTTGTTGAACAGCTCCTCATTAAGCGCTGCCTTTTCTTTGGTGACTTCTCTCAGGCCAGTCAACAGAACGGCCACAAAGACAGTCATGATAAGTATGAATCCTATAACTTTATTTGTACTATTCATAACCGGTAATTTTTCCTTTTTTCGTTATTAAGAAGCCTGTTTGGCTGCAAGTGCTTTTGAACGTTTCGCTCTGCGATTGATATTGGCTTCCACTACATAGTGGTCAATAAGCGGTGCAAAAACATTCAGGAACAAAATGGCCAACATCCATCCCTCAGGATAAGCAGGGTTCAATACACGGATAATCATACCGATCGCGCCAATCAAAAATCCGTAGATCCACTTTCCTGCATTCGTTGATGAAGCCGTCACCGGGTCAGTTGCCATGAAAGCCATTGCGAAGAAGAAGCTACCCATATAGAATTGGTAATACCAGGGAACTTCCAAAAACGGAGTTGCACCCCAGGCATTAAACAACAAGGTCGTTACTACTGCTCCCAAAAACATGGAAAGCATGATACGCCAGCTCGCAATCCCCGTAACAATCAGAATAAGTGCTCCTATAATAATGAAAGGCTTCGATGTTTCACCAATGGAACCCGGAATCAAGCCCCACAACATCTGACCTTCTGTGTAAACACTGGTAACATTGGCCCAGCCACCCTGGTAAGCAAGCGCCAGGGGTGTCGCTCCGGTAAAACCATCCACTACTGTTGCCTGTGGATTGAAAGTTGCCCAACCCAGCGATTCAAACAAGCCGTTGAGCAAGCTCAGATGTGCCCATCCGTATTCTACAGCGGCGCCAGCCTCTGCTTTGGCCAGACCGGAAACCCAAACTTCATCGCCTGAGATAACCGTAGGATAAGCGAAGAAAACAAATACACGAGCCAACAAAGCTACATTCAAGATATTCATGCCGGTTCCACCAAATGCTTCTTTTCCGATGATGACAGCAAAGGCTACTGCAATAGCAAGAATCCAAAGGGGAATATCCGGTGGCATGATTAAAGGAATCAGTGCTCCTGAAACCAGGAAACCTTCTTCTACACTATGTCCTTTTCTGTAAGCATAGTAAAACTCAATCCCCAAACCCACAACGTGGGTTACTACAAAAATTGGCAACAACTGTACCAAACCATAGAACAACTTCAGGTGAAAGCCCTGGAACAAACCAGTGTACTCACCCAAAGCAAGAAAGTGTTGATGCCCCATGTTGTAGGTACCAAAAAGGTAGCACAACTGCATGGCAAGCACTACCATTACCATGGTGCGCTTCAGATCCATACCGTCTTTAATGTGTACTCCGCCTGCAGAAGTAGTATGGTTGGGAGTAAATGCGAAAGTAAAGAAGGCATCATAAGCCGTATGCATGAATGGCGACTTCTTTTTATCCGGTTCAATTTTCTTGAAGAAATTGATCAAAGCATTTTTCATATCAAGCAATATAGATTTTTAACGAATTAGATCAGGATCAGACAATTTGAGATAAAATCATCAGCTTTGTTCACGCATGATTTCTAGCCCCTCGCGTAGTATTTTTTGCAAAGGCTGCTTGGAAGTACAAACAAATTCACACAAAGCCACATCTTCCTCTGACAGTTCTTTGATTCCCAAAGCTTCCATTTTTTCAATATCGTTGACGAGAATTGACTTCATCAAATGCTGTGGATAAATGTCCATTGGAAGCACATCTTCATACTGCCCGGTTACTACAAAAGCACGCCTCTCACCGTGTGTGTTGGTGTCTGCTTTGAATTTTGCATTGGGGAAAATGAAGTTTGGATACGTTCTGGAAACACTTGGTCTGGGGGATCCCGGGATCAACCAACCAAACATTTCATAATAATCACCTTCTGCGACGATGGTAACCTGGTCATCCGCAGCATTCAAATATTGTTCGTTGCTTTTTGCAGCACCACTCAATACATCACCTGAAATAATACGCACATGATCACTCTTGAGTCTGTCTTTAAGCAGCTGACCAATATTAGCCCCAAGATAAGTTTTCACATAAACAGGCTTTTCTACTTCAGCACCTGTGATTGCTACAACTCTTTCGGCATTGAACCTTCCTTCCAGGAAGAGGTTACCAAGTGTGATGACTGTCTGGACATTCAGCGTCCATACGGTATCTTCATTCACAATAGGGAAAATATGGTGGATCTGTACCCCCACATTTCCGACAGGGTGTTTTCCTGAGAACCATTTTTTCTCCACCCCGGTAGCTTCCGTGAAAGCAGCAGCAGGAGCTTTGTCACCTCTTGCATCCAGACCGAGATAAACATGGCCATCGGTCATTTTACCAAGTACATCCAGCCCTTTCTGGAAAGCAGCTTCCTTGCCTGCAACCACGAAATTGAGGTCTGGTGCCAAGGGAGCTGTATCAAAGGTAGAAATGAAAATATTACGTGGATCCACTGAAGGGTCAGGAACTACGTCAAAAGGTCGTTGGCTCATCAATGCCCATACTCCACTTTCCATCAAAAAGGACTTCAAAGCAGCTCTGTCTGCACTGGCAAGATCAGGAGCTTCGACACTTTTGTAGCGAATTTCTTTATCTGCCAGGATGATTACCTCGTTGATCGCACGCTTGTCTCCCCTTCTGATCTCAACTACTTCTCCACTCACCGGTGCCACGTATTTGACATCCGGTTGGTTCTTGTCAAAGAAAAGGACATCGCCCGCTTTCACATCTGCTCCCTCTTCCACTGTGAGTTTGGGAATCGGCAGAATGCCTCTGAAATTGGGTGGTTGAACAGCAAAACTGGTCACTCCGGATGCATCCTCCAAAACAGGTGTTGCCTCTCCTTCCAGCAAAATATCAAAGCCTTTTTTCAGCGTAATTACTGAACTGCCACTACCTACATAAGAAGGCATTTTGCTGCCTGCGATTTCTTTCGCACCGGGAATCAATCCCAGGTTCAGACCATCTTCTGAAATACCGGCTCTTTTGGCTTCAATGGCAATCAGGTTGTCAGAAAGTTGTGCCAGGATGAAAAAGAATATCAGTACTGCCACTCCAAGCAAACCGTAAACCAGGTAACTTGTAGAAGAAGAATTTCCGGCAGACTGAGCAAATGTAGTGGCGTGCATTGCCAGATTTAAGGCAACCACAAGTAGTGTTCTTACAATGGTGTTTTTCATGTCTGTTTGATAAACCCTTATCGTGATTGTATAATAAAGTCTTGTCGACTATGCTTTTAAAATTCTCGGCAAAGATATAAACCTTTTAGTGATATAAAGCACATACCAATTATTATTGTTCTCTAGCCTGGTTTATTTAGATAGAATCCAAATAATAATGTATAAGCCTGATAATCAATTATTTAAAATATTATGTTTCACGACTTTTACGCCAGTATAACCACGCAGCGCTTGCAATCATGACATAAATCAACATAAGCACCATGAAGAGCAGGGCACCACGGGAACCATAAAGCCAGGCATACGCTAAATCTATGAATATCCAGTAGATCCAGTTTTCCAATACTTTGCGCACTTGCATGAGAGTGGCCGCAACGGCAAAAAGGGTGGTGAGCGCATCAGGATAGGTAGCAGCAGCCGGTGTCCATGACGCAAAAAAATACCCAAAAAGAATGCCAAGTGACAGGCAACTAAAAATGATGATAAGGTGAGTCCTCAAGGGAAGGGTTTGAATAGATAGTTTTTGCGTGGCTTGTTTGTCTTTTCGCCAGGTATGCCAACCCCAAAAGCCCATGGCCACGTAGAAAAGCTGAAGCAGGGCGTCAAGGTACAACTGGTAGAAAACAAAACTGGCATAAGCCCATAAAGCGCAACTAAGAATGCCGAAGACCCAACCCAATACCCGCTGACGGGCTGCCAGCACTACATACACCAATGCAAAAAGAGTAGCAGTCCAGTCAACCCAGGACAATTCCCATACCTCCTTCCATAGGTCTTCCAACATAATCTGTTGTTGTTTAGCTTCCTATGGTTTTACCACTACAAATTGATACTTTATTTTTTCAATGATGGGATTCCCCGATGTCGGTTCTTCATTTTCCAGGATGATATCGATACTGATGACTTCTTCCCCATCTTTTTCACTACTGTCGAAGGTAACATCGATTTCGGCAGATTCGCCCGGAGCCACTTCACTGTAGGAAAAATCAGCCATCGTGCATTCACACGCAATGACGGTAGCAATTTTCAGGGGTACATCGCCCTTATTGGTAAACGTATAGGTATGATAGCGCTGTTCTCCCTTAGGTACCTCCCCAAAATCTACTTCCCGCTCTTCGAAAACCATAATGGGAACACCTTTAAGGTCTTTTTTCCCGTAAAGGGAAGAAAAAGGATGAATTTCCGGGTTGGTTTTACTGCTCTGAAGTGGTTTGGCCTGTGGCAGCGCCTTGCGGTCGTTGGACTTTTCCTGCTTATTGGAACGCAGGCTCGTACGCTTAATGGTGACACTGGTAGGTCCTTCGATGATCTTAAACTCGGTGCGTCGATTGATTTCGTGAGCTGCTTCTTGTAGTACTTCTGTAGGCAGGGCATCGATAAAGTCCTCTGTAAGCACATCTCCTTCCTGAAGGAAATCATATCTGGCTGCCATTTTTGCAGAAATTGTCTTGGGCACCTCTTCCCCATAACCAACTGCCTCGATTCGCTCCCTGTCAACACCCTGACGCATCAACCAGCGTCTGGCTGATTCTGCCCTTCTCTGAGAAAGGTTTCTGTTGTAAGTTGCCTGTCCCCGGTTGTCGGTATGAGACCCCAGTTCAATTTTCATTTCAGGATATTGGTTCATCAGTTCCAAAACTACTTCAAGGTCTGCCTCTGCTTCGGTTTTGATTCTATCATCATTGAAGTCATAAAGGATATTTTCCAGCACAAATACCTCTTCTATGGTTATGGTATCGTATTCGGGTTCGGCAGGCACTACCGGTTTTGCTTTCAGGAAGAAGCGCTCCTGGAAGGTTTTGGATTCACTCAATTCGTAGGTGGACAACTCTATGGTATCCGGAAAATGAAGCTCTCCGGAAGCCACAACCAGATAAGCACGGTCGAAGTCCAGTTCAAAATCAAAGCGGTTGCCTTTTTCGTTGGTAGTAGCCCCCACTTCTGTGGTCCGATTGGGCAATACTTCTATCAATTGCACCGTAGCACCCATGATTGGCTGTTTGGCTTCGTCAAAAACACCCGCTACCAGGTTGGTAAACAAGGGAGCTACTTCAAAGCCATAAATATCGTCACAACAGGTAGCACTATGGGTAGAACGTCCCCCTTCGCGGTTGGAAACCAAAAATCCATTGTAGCCCTTTTCGTCTATGCTGAAATACTTATCATCAACACTGGTGTTGTAGCCTTTGCCCATATTGAGCGGATCACTCCAGTTTTGGCCATCCCAAGAGGAATAAAAAATATCGAAACCACCCAGTCCCGGATGTCCTGTAGAACTGAAATAAAGGGTACCGTCCCGGTAAAAAGGCGTCTCCTCATCCCCGGAAGTATTAATGGCAGGTCCCAGGTTTACAGGAGCACTGTACTTCCCATCACTTTGTCGGCTGGCATAATAAATATCGAAACCGCCTTCTCCGCCTGGCATATTTGCAACAAAAAACAGCACATCGCGACCAAACAATTCGCCTTGAACCGCCTGCTTGGTCAGGTAATCGCCATTGATTCCTTCTACTTCATTGGCAGCTCCCCACTCTCCTTCGCCCCCCATGGCATAATAAATACGGCTATCCTTTAGGATATTGCCCTCGAGGACTGCCCGAGTAAGAAACATGGTGCGACCATCGGATGAAATAGAAACATTGGAGGTATGGACACCCGGTCTGTTCACAGTATTCCCCAGGGCCTGAGGCTTTGACCAGTCTTCTCCTGTTCGGGAAGCACTATAGACCTTGGCGTGATAATTTTGATTCTCCTCATCAATCAGAATTACTTCTTTGGTATCAAAACCGGAGAAAAACAGTTCATTGCCTCCCTTATTCAAAGATGGAGAGTATTCGGAAAAACTCGAATTGATGTTTTTCCCCAGATTGGTTACAGTGACCCCATTGGCCAGATCCGGCAATTCCATGGCCAGTTCTGCTCCTGTGAGTTCGGCTTTAGCCAATACTTTCAAAGAATCGTTGCTTGATTCCGAAAGGAAAAGCTCCAGTTCTGCAATCGCTTCGGGGTACTTGCCATTCATCTTGAGTACTCTGCCGTAATTGAAGCGAAGATCCATAAACTCATTATCCCTGTCGCGGCGAAGTACCGTAGCATAAGTACGCTCTGCCCGGGTATAATCTCTGAGCAAATAATGCAGCCTGGCGATAATGGGGCGCAATGAAGGATCCCGCTCTTCGTCGTAAGCCTTGTCGTACCATTCAAGGGCATTGTAGTAATCATTTTTTGCCAGGCAATCGGCGGCTGTTGTAAGCATCATTTCGTAGGAAGAACCTGAAACAGGCTGAGCTTTTACCCCGAGAGTAGCAAGAGTGAGTACACAAAAAACCGTGCAAAACCGCTTCATGGATAACAGATTTATGGTAAATCGATTTTATGATTTTAACGCAACTTTTCTCAAATGTTGCTTAAGGTAATGTTAAACACACGCTGCGCCGCTAAAATACCGGACACAAAATTGCCGGCGTCACATCCGGTTTCTTGTAAATTTTCAGGATATAGAAAGCAGACAATTCGAAGCCGCCCACTGAGTTGGTAGCGGCATTCAGCGCCGACAAGTTGACGTCATAACTCAGCGTAACACGAAGATCTTGTCTGTAGTCCACCCCGGCCATGATTTCGGCTGCGTCGCCAAAACGATAAGCCAATCCTCCGTTGAGCGTATAATCATCATTGAATTTGTATCCGGCCCAGGATTGCAGGGCAAACTCAGAGGCTCCTCCGGTAGTTTGGTACAAAAAGCCCGGCGTCACACTCCACAGATCTGACAACTGATATTTCAATCGTCCATGAACGTTGATGCGCATAGGCCTTTTGCTGCGATCAGTACCTCCTGAAGAAAGACCGTATTTTGGCTCGTTGATATGATTGAAAGACAATCCTGCTTCCAGCTGCATGTCATCGTTCAATTCTGAACGAAGCATCAGCCCGGCATTGACATCGAAATAACTATCAGATTTTTCATTGATGTTATCGGCTGAAGTAGCCATGCCTCCACCGCCAACCTCCACTGCCAGCTGATCTTCAAAAATCAGGCGCTGCAGGTTTATTTTTCGCTGAAAGCTCCCGCCTTGTAATCCCAGGGTCAGCACGCTTTTGTTGTCTTTGCCCAATCCCAGGTGATACGCCACAGACATCAGTGAACCGGAAGTCTTCAAGCGCACACTACCTGCATTGTCGCTGATATTCGTCATACCGGCACCTACCCAGTCCTGCTTGCGGAATCCCCTGATGATCGGTGCATCAAGATAAATGGTTTGAGTCTCAAAACCGTTGCTGTTGGGAACTGTAAACCACTGCCCGCGATAGATGCCCCCAATGCGCGCTGTCCCCT
>JALQTV010000440.1 GCA_023268675.1 Saprospiraceae bacterium
TTCTTCAACAACGACGACGGGAGCAGGTGCCATATCGTTCTTCTTGAGCTTATCGACGAACAACGCTCGTCTCGTCGCCTCTCTCTTCTTCTCGACCGCGGCGGTGACGACTTCTTTCGGCGGTGGAGACTTTGGTGGGGGTGGTGCCTGGGGCGATTGGTAATCAACCCCGTGCTGCCAAGTCACGGAAATAACGCCGGGTAGATCTAAGCACCCTTATCATCTGGCGAGCAGACATATAGGCTACGCCACGCCTGCGATTGATCCGGGAAATGTCCGCTACAATTTTCCAGTGCCGACCCAATTGCCGGACAGCCTCGAAATAACTGATGCGCGCTGGATCATAAATATGTACAGGCTCCGAACAAACTCCGTTGACCTCTATGATGTGTATGCCTTCTCCCTTACGAAGCTTTTCTATGTCATCACACTTGATATCAAACCTGCCGTAATAAAACCCCTCCATCTGTGAGGTGATCTGATCAAATACTTCTGTCAACTGAGCATCAATCCACTCATTCCCATTGATAAATCGAGCGCCCCTGCAGTGATTGCCCACAATGCCAAGGCTAAATTTTTCGCCGGAGGCAGGTACCTCACCCATATCGGCAGCATAATTTTTCTCCAACACTTCCATCTGCAACAGTGCACGTGAATTGGCCAAAATCAAGTCCCTCAAGGTACGCTCCCCGTCTCCTTTTACCGTCAGTAATTCTTTGATAGTCAAAGATGTGACCTGCCCTCTGCTTTCCCCCGGCATGCGATAATACAACACTCCAAACTCCTGCCGGGCACGCAGATACTCCTGCAGAATGACTCCTACAGGATAGCTGCGCAAGTAGTCAAACAAGGCTTCCTTGTCTTCAATTTTTTTCACCAAAAATCCCCGAAATCCCAAATCAGGCTTGGCTACCAGCGGAAAATCTATATCTGCAGCAGCTAAAGCCGCCATGATCTCCCTTTCATTACCCGAAAAATCTACCCGAATAGATTTCGGACGATACGCCTCAGGGATCAATTGCAGCGTGTCGTACTTTGACTCAAAACCCAAGCCACCCGTGAATATACCCGGATTGGCAGCCGTAAAAAAACAAGGATGCCCGTTGCGAAGACTCAGATAAACAAACCAGGGACCCAGTGGCAAATAAAACCAGTTGGCAGACCAGTATTCCCAGTTTGTCCATACAATATACCGCTGCCGCCAGCCGATCTTGTTAAACCATCCTTTCATCCAACCATTTTTACAATGTCTTACCCACAACAAAAATTTATTTCCTTGAGATAAATTGCTATACTTAAGCCAGGAATGCGAAATTAGTAAAACCGAGTTATATATCAGCCCAAATATGCCCGCAGACAAACATATTGCCTACCATGCCGACACTTTTTCCGAAGCTGAAGCTATCCGCAGAAGCCACGACTTCAGGTTATTCATGGCCAAACGCCGCAGCCTGCGCTTTTTCTCCGATCAACCCGTCCCCTTCAAAATCATCGAAAACATCATAGCTACCGCATCTTCCGCTCCTTCCGGCGCACACAAACAGCCATGGACCTTTTGCGTCGTCTCCGATCCCGAAATAAAAAAAGCCATTCGAATAGCCGCCGAAAAAGAGGAATACGAGACTTACCACGGCCGCATGTCAGACGAGTGGCTACAGGACCTCACCCCCTTTGACACCAATTGGCAGAAACCTTTCCTCGAAACAGCCCCCTACCTGATCATCCTTTTCAAACAGGCATGGGAACAAGACGGAGAGATTAGAAGAAAAAATTATTACGTCAATGAATCTGTAGGAATAGCTGCCGGATTTTTGATATCCGCCATCCATTATGCCGGACTGGTAACCCTCACCCATACTCCCAGTCCCATGAATTTTCTCCAAAAAATACTCGGAAGACCGGAAAATGAAAAAGCTTTCCTGCTCCTCCCCGTAGGCTACCCCGCCAACAATGCCACCGTCCCCAATATCCAACGCAAACCGATGGATCAAGTGATGAAGGTGTTTGGAGCAGTGAACAGGGAGCAGTGAACAGGGAGCAGTGAACAGTGAACAGTGAACAGGGAGCAGTGAACAGTGAACAGTGAACAGGGAGCAGTGAACA
>JALQTV010000441.1 GCA_023268675.1 Saprospiraceae bacterium
CTCTATTGCAACAATTTATCAAACATTCGAAGCACAGGATTTATACCCAAGTATTGAGGAGAAAGCAGCTAATTTACTGTATTTCATAACAAAGAATCACTCTTTCTCAGACGGAAACAAACGGATTGCCGATAATACATTGGTCGCATTGACACAGTTTGTTGAACAGTCTCATAGCTGTGAGCAAACCAGACGAGAAGGATACGATGATAAGAGTAATTGTGAATTTGATAAATAAGAATAATTAAGGCATGGTAACACGCGGTCATAAAACATTGGGAGGGAAGTGGATATTCGGGCATTAGTTCTCGCATCAAAGTCTGTTGTACCTTGATAGTGACTCGCTTCGAAAACCCCAACGTTTCATACCGCCACTGTTAGCGGCATACAAGAAAAATTTAACACAGGTTTGTTTGTTGGTTTTTTGTTTTATCGTAATATTGCAATATAGCAATTGATTATGGGAGTTACCAGGACAGACATTTTTTCAACGGAGCAGAATGCATTGGCAGATCTGGCTAAAGCGATGGGCCATCCGGCTCGCATTGCCATCCTTGAGTACTTATTGAAGTCCGATACTTGTATTTGTGGTGATCTGGTAGATGTGTTGCCTTTATCGCAGCCTACAGTCAGTCAGCATTTGAAGGTGTTGAAATCAGTTGGGTTGATTAAAGGATGTGTGGAGGGAACTCGTGTAAGTTATTGTATAGACCGGGAAAAGTGGCTCGCCGTAAGGAATCAGATGAATGCTTTTTTTGATTTGTAAATTTATTTTCAGATAACCTGACTGTCAAAAACATGAGTGTTAATTTTTACGAGTCGCTGAAACATTACATTGAAGGTTTCGAGGATGAACCAGCCACCATTCCATCTGCAAGGATCAAATTGCTGTACGAATTTTCTGATATGATCGCCTTGCAGAGTGCGCGTCCACTCCACTTGGTTTTCATCTGCACCCATAATTCCCGCCGCAGCCACATAGCTCAGATCTGGGCGACAACTTTGGCACAGTGGTTTGGATTGGAGTTTATTCAGACCTGGTCCGGAGGTACGGAAGCCACTGCTTTCCATCCCAATGCAGTAGCAGCGATCCGGAGGGCAGGTTTTCAGGTGGAGAAGGGAGCGGGAGAAAACCCTGTTTATCAGGTGCATTTTTCGGAAAATCGTGCTCCAATAGCTTGTTTTTCCAAGGTGTATGACCATCCGGAAAATCCGGCGGATGACTTCGTTGCCATCATGACTTGTTCGGATGCAGATGAAAATTGTCCGGTAGTCCCTGGAGCATCGCGGCGTTTGTCACTGACTTATGAGGATCCCAAAATATCTGATGGTACCGGGCAAGAATCGGCGGTTTATGACGAGCGGGTAAGGCAGATAGGAGCGGAATTGTATTTTGTTATGAAGCGGGCCGGGCAATTGATTGCTCAGGCTGGCAAAAACAGATAAATCGATGCCAAAAAGACTCTCTTTTCTCGACCGGTATCTCACCTTTTGGATTCTGGCGGCTATGTTACTGGGGGTAGGCCTGGGGTATTTTATTCCGGGAACAGCCACCTTCATAGAGTCCTTTAATCGTGGTACAACCAACATCCCTATTGCCATTGGATTGATTTTGATGATGTATCCGCCGCTGGCGAAAGTGAATTATGCTTTGTTGCCGGAGGTATTCAAAAACATAAGGATTCTGGGAGTGTCTCTATTGCTCAACTGGTTGCTGGGGCCTTTATTGATGTTTGTACTTGCCATAGTGTTCCTGCGGGATTATCCTGAATACATGAGTGGACTTATCCTGATTGGCCTGGCTCGTTGCATTGCCATGGTGATAGTATGGAATGATTTGGCGGATGGCAGCCCGGAGTATGGGGCCGGACTGGTTGCGCTCAACAGTATTTTTCAGGTATTTTTTTATAGTTTTTATGCCTGGTTGTTTGTCACGGTTTTGCCTCCTTATTTTGGTTTGGACGGAGCGATTGTGGCCATTTCCATGTCGGAAATAGCTGAAAGTGTATTCATTTACCTGGGGATTCCATTCCTTGCGGGTTTTTTGAGCAGGCTTTTTCTGGTGCGGATAAAAGGGGAGGATTGGTACCGCAATCAAT
>JALQTV010000442.1 GCA_023268675.1 Saprospiraceae bacterium
ATAATTCTTGCAAGGTGGATATCGTAATGGACTTCCCAAAGCGGCGCGGGCGAGACAAAAAATAGGCACCCGGGGCAGATGCTATCCGCCAAACATACTCCGTCTTGTCCACATACAAAAAATCATTTTCTCTGATTTTTCGAAAGTCCTGTATTCCAAGTGGCAGTCTTTTTGACATGGTCCATTTTCTTTTTTCGAAGTTATGAGATATGCTCTACCTCCCAAGCCTCGATATTCTTCGTAGCACTCGAAAACTGTACCCCGATGGCCGTCACCGGTTTGCCCTGTTCCCACACCGATCGGTAATACTTTTTTGTCCGGATTTGTGCCAGAGCTTCCTGAGGGGATTTGTCCAATTTATATTCCAACAAATAAATATGCGTGGCCGTTTCCACCATGCTGTCTGCTCGACCATCGGAGGTACACACTTCGCTGTGTACCTTTATCCCCATGTACGTAAACAACAAATGGATCGCCGCATGGAAAAACTTCTCCGGATAGCGCTCCTGCAAAAAGCACGGAACATGGGCAAAGATCTCCTGCAAAAGCCGAAATACCTGTTCCAGATCGTCCGCTATAAACGCACGCTCCAGTTTGATCGCCATGGATACCCCCGTCCCTTTGCTCACCCCGCCAAAAGTCTCAAACAAATACGCCAACATAGAATTTTTCACCTCCAGGTTGGGATAATCCAGCGTGTATTGACCAAATTCGTCCCGGGACTGGATCGTCAGGTAGCCTGTTTGGTACAATAAGCCAAACAAGCGGATATCTTCCAAGTCAAAACTGTCAAAATCCAGGGTACTCTGACCCATCTGGTGCAGGTCATACACCCCCTCTTTTTTTAACAACTGGATCAAGAAGGTCGGGGTACCTGTAGCAAACCAGTAGTTGTCGAACTTGTTTTGATAGAAAAAATTATTGACCGATACCGGGTTATATACGGTGACTGCATTTTCTTCAAACCGATATCCATTGTACCAGACTTTCACCTTATCCAGCAACTCCTTCCGAGAAAGTTGTAATTTATCAGCAGACTGGTCAATTTCTTCATCAAAATTCAACTCCAATTCCTCCTGGGTATAGCCCAGCATCGTCGCAAAGTCGGGATGAAGGGTCAGATCCGTCAGGTTGTTCATGCCTGAAAAAATACCCGTTTTTGAAAATTTGCTGACCCCAGTCAGAAATACCAGTTCCAAAAGCGTATCCATTTCTTTCAGCACACTGTAGAAACCCCTCAGTAACTCCCGATTGCCATACGCTGTTTCCATATCCTTTCCTAAATAATGAAGGATAGGTGCATCATATTCGTCTACCAGAACCACAACCTTCCCGAATTCAGACAGGGCAACAATCAGTTCCCGAAGTTTGTCCCTAGCTACGATAGACTGAAGCTTTATGCTATGCTGATGACCTATTTCATCAATACGCTCGGCCAAAGGTTCCTCCAAACCCCGCTGTTCAAAATTCACATCTTTTAGCGAAAGCTTGATCACCGGATGCTTCTTATTCCAATCCCACTTGTCAGCGATCCACAAACCCTCAAACAACTCCCGGCTTCCCCTGAATAATTCCTGCAGGGTGGATATGGTAATGGACTTTCCAAAGCGACGAGGACGAGATAAAAAGAAATACTTTCCCGAAGTAGCTAATTGATGCAAATAACGCGTCTTGTCAATGTATTTGTAACCATCCTCTATGATGCCACGAAAATCCTGTAGTCCTAATGGAAGCTTTTTGGGCATGTGTTATCTTGTTTTTTCTTCTTTACTAATGAATTTCCTCCATCTCCCAGGCCTCAATGTTTTTGGTCTGGCTGGAAAATTGAACCCCAATCGCCGTTACAGGCTTTCCACTTGACCAGGCTGCACGGTAGTAACGTTTCTTGCGGATTTGCTCAAGGGCTGATTGTGGGGATTTGTCCAGTTTGTACTCCAATATATAAACATGTGTATCCGTCTCAACCATGCTGTCTGCGCGACCGTCTGAGGTACATACTTCACTTTTTACTTTGATCCCCATGTACGTAAACAACAAATGGATCGCCGCATGGAAAAATTTCTCCGGGTAGCGCTCATGAAGAAAATACGGTACATGGG
>JALQTV010000443.1:0-271 GCA_023268675.1 Saprospiraceae bacterium
AAGGGGTGTCCAATTGCAGAAAGGTGTATCCTGATCTGATGGGTTCTTCCAGTGTGAATGGCTACCTCCAGGAGAGAAAAATGTTGGAAGCTTTCGATGCAGTTGTAAGCACTTAGAGATGCTTTTCCTTTTTTATTGATGACCATCCTACCAGGCTTTGCAGGGTCCCGGGCGATGGGAAAATCAATTTCTCCTGATTCGGATTCCATTTGACCATCAACTATAGCAAGGTATTTTTTCTTTGCCAGTCTTTGTTCAAATTGCAGGGAAA
>JALQTV010000443.1:281-2098 GCA_023268675.1 Saprospiraceae bacterium
GCGTTCGGGCAAAACAAATGACGCCGCTGGTGTCCTTGTCCAATCGGTGGACGGTAAAAATTTCTCCAACTTCTTTTTGAAGCCAGACAGTCAGATTGGGTTTGTCAACCTGATAGCGATCAGGAATGCTGAGGTAATCAGCAGGCTTGTTGACAATTGCAATGAAGGCATCTGCATAAAGGATCTCAGGCTTTTTCATGGGTAGAGTTAGGTTGGTGTATGGAAAGCTTACTGAAATACTTTCGCTTTCGGATATAGTAATCCCAGACGATGCTGCCTCCGTAACGCCCGGATATGTTTGGCAAGTTGTTTTGTCGAATGGATCTTACCCTGGCCCGAATTTTTTGCCTTTCCTGCCAAAGTTTGGGCAATCGGGGGAAAAAAGTCCAATGGGCTTCTACAATTGCCTTTATATGTGGCCATTTTCCCTGGTACATGAAGAGGAATGCAGCTACACCATCCAGTAACAATCGGAAGGGGAGCACCCATAAAAGACGCATAAGGGCTTCATTCCTCACCAGGCTGTAAAGGCTGTTCCTGAAATTGAGGTAAGTTTTGAAAGGACTTTGATAGTTCAGCGTCCCTCCTCCCAAGTGGAACACGGTGGATTCCGGGATTATCTGAATGCTAAACCCTGCCCGCTTCATGCGCCAACACAAATCTATTTCTTCTGAATGTGCAAAATAATCTGGATCAAAACCGCCCAGTTTATTGAATAATGAGCCTCTGATACACATGGCAGCTCCTGTTGCCCAAAATATTTCTGTTCGGGTATCATACTGCCCCTGGTCGGTTTCGCAATGATCAAATATTCTTCCTCTGCAAAAGGGATAACCCAAAGCATCTACCCAACCTCCAGCTGCGCCAGCATATTCAAAGGTGTCCCGCGCATGCATTGATAAAACTTTGGGTTGGCATGCTGCCAGGGCATGGTCAGTTTTAATGGCGTCCACCAAAGGTTCGAGCCAACCTTCTTGCGGTTCTATGTCACTGTTTAGCAATATATAGCAATCATTGTCGAGATGGTGTAATGCTAGGTTGTACCCCTTGGCGAAACCATGATTATGTCCCAGCTCTATCAAACGAATTTGAGGATAATGCTCCCTTAAAAAGGGAAGAGATTGGTCACTGGAACCATTGTCGGCAATGATCAGAGGAACATCCGCAGGAAGTGTGCGCAAAACCTTCGGCAGAAACTCCTTTAAGTGTTTCATGCCATTGTAGTTGAGTATGACTACCGATGCAGTGAAAGTTTGGGGGCTAAGTTCATTGTCTTCCACTTGTCTGGTCCGGTATTCGAAAATATCCAAAGTACTTTGCCTGTCTTTTGCTAATTGTACTTTAAGTGCTTCCAAAGATTCGAAAGCCAGGTCGTGCCTAATATGCTCTATTAACGAAACACGGAGTTGGTCTCCATAGATTTGTTGGTTGAAATCGAAAATATTGACTTCAATTACTCGCTTTCCTCCCCCCTCAATGCTCGGACGCTTGCCTATGTACAACATCCCCCGATAAGTTTTTTCCTGATGTTTGACAAGGCAGGCATAGATTCCGTCTGGTGGAATGAGTTTGTGTTTGTCTTGTAATTGTAGGTTGGCTGTTGGGAATCCCAATTGATTGCCTATCCGGTCCCCCGGGATGACCTTTCCACTGATGATGAAATGATGGCCAAGTAATTTATTGGCCTGAGGGATATCCAACCCTGCAATAGCTTTTCTGATTTTGGTAGAACTGATGGCCATGTCATCCACTTCCTGTTTGGAAATTTCTATCACATCAAAGCCTGCTGCTTTTCCATGCCATCGGAGAAAGGTAAT
>JALQTV010000444.1 GCA_023268675.1 Saprospiraceae bacterium
CCAGGAGGGGAGTTAGAGTGACGATGACAAGCGGTAGTTCTCAGATGATGACGAACAACACCGATTCAGGATCAATAAGACTCCTAGCCAAGACATGTTCTATCAGATGCAGTCTTAGGACGGCATCAAACTGGCCAAAGGAGACATCATCGGCATCCTGAATTCAGACGACCAATACACTGCTACCGATGTGTTGGAAGCGATAGAAAAAATTTTTGGCGAAGCCGGATGCGATACGGTGTATGCAGATTTAAACTATGTGAAAAGAGATCAACCAAATCGGATTGTCAGACGATGGCGCTCGGGTAAGTTTTCCAAACTGGCCATCAGACTGGGCTGGATGCCTCCCCATCCTACTTTTTTTGTGCGCAGGCAGGTATATGAAAGATACGGCCTCTACCGGGAAAGCCTCCAATTTTCGGCTGACTACGAGCTGATGTTGCGGTTTTTGTATAAATATGCTGTTTCAACTTGCTATCTTGCGCGGACAATTGTGAGTATGCGCACCGGTGGGCTGAGCAGCAAATCCTGGAAAAATCGCTTTCTGGCAAACAGGGAAGATCAGCTCGCCTGGAAAATGAACGGACTCAGACTTGGTTTGTTTACTGCAATACTGAAGCCGCTGCGCAAGTTGGGACAGTTTTTTTAAAAGTTTATCAAGCATGAAAAAGGCAATAATTACGGGAATTACCGGCCAGGACGGAGCCTACCTGGCAGAGTTTTTATTGGAAAGAGGGTATGAAGTGCACGGGATCAAAAGAAGGTCTTCGCTTTTCAATACAGAGCGCATCGATCACCTGTATCAGGATCCTCATGAGAGCAACCTCAATTTCATTTTGCACTACGGAGATCTGACAGATTCGACCAATCTGATTCGCATCATACAGCAGGTGCAGCCGGATGAAATTTACAACCTCGGGGCCATGTCTCACGTGAAAGTGAGTTTCGATACGCCCGAATATACCGCCAATGTGGATGCCCTGGGTACGCTGCGACTGTTGGAAGCTATACGCATTTTGGGCCTGACGGCCAAAACGAGAATCTACCAGGCTTCTACTTCTGAATTATACGGGTTGGTACAAGAAATACCTCAAAAGGAGACAACTCCCTTTTATCCGCGTTCACCATACGCCGTCGCCAAATTGTACGGCTACTGGATTACGGTAAATTACAGGGAGGCCTATGACATGTATGCCGTGAATGGCATCTTGTTTAATCACGAATCACCCCTGCGCGGGGAGACTTTTGTAACCCGAAAGATTACCCGCGGTGTGGCCAAGATAGGTCTGGGCCTGCAGGATAAATTGTATCTCGGCAACATGGATGCCAAACGCGATTGGGGACACGCCAAAGATTATGTGGAGGCGATGTGGCTGATGTTGCAGCAGGACAAACCGGAAGATTACGTCATCGCTACCGGAGTGACTACCTCCGTGCGGGATTTTGTGAGCATGGCTTTCCGGGAACTGGGTATAGAGCTGAGCTTTGAAGGCAGCGGCGTAGAGGAAATCGCAAGGGTCAAAGCCTGCCACAATCCGGATTTCCAACTGGAAACAGGGACGGTCGTTGTAGCAGTGGATCCCCAGTATTTCCGACCCACCGAGGTAGAATTGCTGATTGGCGACAACACCAAAGCACGCACCGGACTGGGTTGGGAACCGAAATACTCTCTGCAGGAACTGGTCAGCGAGATGGTGGCCTCAGATCTGGAGTTGTTCCGGAAAAACCAACTGCTCAAAGAGGCTGGTTTTGAAATAAAAAATGAATTTGAATAGATAAGCACCCGGATACAATCATGCAACAAGACGATTTGATTTACGTGGCAGGCCACAGGGGAATGGTAGGTTCGGCCATCGTAAGACACCTTCAATCCAAGGGTTATCGACGGGTGATTTATCGTACTTCGGCCGAACTCGATCTTCGTAACCAGGCTGCAGTAGATGCTTTTTTCAAAGCCGAAAAACCGGATTATGTTTTTTTGGCGGCAGCCAAAGTCGGTGGCATTCTGGCCAACGATACTTACAAGGCTACCTTCTTGTACGACAACCTGATGATTGCCGGCAATGTGATACAGGCTGCCCACGCCACCGGTGTAA
>JALQTV010000445.1 GCA_023268675.1 Saprospiraceae bacterium
GTCCCTGTCAGGTGGGCGTCGAAAGTACCATTCTTGATTTTTCAGGCGAAACTCCTATCGTACTTCGAAAAGGCGGTTTGCCCATAGAAAAACTAGAAGCACAACTGGGAAACCTCAGGGTAGCAGAAAAGAGCAGCTCCAACCCAAAGGCTCCCGGCATGCTGGAAAGTCATTATGCCCCCCGTATTCCACTGAGCCTCAACGCAGAGTATGCCCTCCGGCACAACATACCCGCTAAACAAACCGCCGCCCTCCGATTCTCAGCATTCCTGCCGAATGTACCGGAAGCCAACCAGTTTGTACTGTCCGCCAAAGCAGACCTCGAGGAAGCCGCAAGAAACCTGTTTAAAGGACTCCGAGTGCTGGAAACCGGCAACTTTGACGTCATCCTCGCAGAAAAGGTACCGGACCGGGGATTGGGCAAAGCCATCAACGACCGCCTCGCAAGAGCAGCAGCAGCAACCGACAACTGACTTCTTTTCAAAACTTATTGCATATATAAAAACAACTCCGCTCATTATGACAAGCAACAACATCCTCCTCCGAGCCATCTTTTTGTTGGGATTCTTTTGGATAGCTTCCTGCAGCGCGGACAAGCAGGAAGTGGACAGTCGCCTTCCGGGCAAGTGGCAACTCATAGAAGGCTGGAGAAACAACCGCCAGTCCCCTTCTCTGGAAAATGTGTTTTTCGAATTTTTTGCCGACGGCAATATGCGCAGCAACTTCAACTTCAATGGAAGTTCTGAAGCCGGTACCTTTCAAATGGAAGACCGCATATTGCGACAGCGCAACGGCGAATTTGAATTGGAATACACCATAGAGTCCATCTCCGACAGCATCCTGATTCTGAACACCATCCTGATGGAAGCCGAATTTCGCCTCTTACTGAAAAAAGAACCTTCGGCTCAATAAAGTTACATGAACCGCACCCGACTTTTGGAAATCTTTCTGGGAGAAACCATCGTTTATGCCCTGCTCTGGTTGGTCAATGACTACCTTGCGACCATGCTTTCCGTGGTTTTCATCGGCATTTTTCTGCTCATCCTGACCATTTCACTGCTGGCCGAATGGATAGAACGCTCCAAAGTACCCAGAGCCTACTACATTTTTATGGTAATTTCCATTCTGAGCCCCCTGCTGACAGGTTTGCTCATGTTGCTTATCCTGGGTACTCCGGAGTGGCTCAACAATTAGCTATAGCGCTCTACAAAGGTTTTCATTTCATCCACCATTTCGGGTGAGCCAATGGCTATGGTTGCGCGCTGGTGCAGTTCCCTGACCTCCAGTTCCAGTATTCGATCCAACTCACAGGTGATGGCCTTACCCCCCGCCTGCTCGACGATAAAAGCCAGGGGATTGCACTCGTACACCAGACGTAGTTTTCCCAAGGGGTATTTGCGGGTATTGGGGTACAAGAAAATCCCTCCCTGAAACAGGATGCGATGAATGTCCGAAACCATGGAACCGATATAGCGCAGTCGCAGATTCAAATCTGAGCAGTAGTCGATGTAACGACGCATTTCGACATCAAATTTCAGGTAATAGCCCTGGTTGACAGAATAGTAATTGCCCCGGTCAGGAATGCGAATATCTTTGTGGGACAGGCAAAATTCTCCTATCGTGGGATCCAGCGTAAAGCCGTTCACTCCCCTTCCGGTAGAATACACCAGCAAGGTAGAAGTGCCATACAACACGTAGCCCGCTGCCACCAGTTCCGCCCCCTTTTGCAGAAAATCTTCCAATTGTACCGGTTCTGCCGGATCGCTTTTGCGGCGATAAATGCCAAAAATAGTCCCCACAGAAACATTCACATTGATGTTGGAAGAACCATCGAGCGGATCGAAGACTACCACATATTTGGATTGTTTGTTGCCCACCCGCGGCAGTGCAATGTAGTCCTCGTTTTCCTCCGAAGCAATGCCGCAACACTCTCCGCTATTGCTCAGGCAATCTATCAATTTGTCGTTGGCGTACAAATCCAGTTTTTGTACCTCATCACCGGTTGCATTTTGGGCATCCGCCACACCCAGAATATTGAGCAATCCTGCTTTATTCACTTCCCGGTTGACAATTTTGGCGG
>JALQTV010000446.1 GCA_023268675.1 Saprospiraceae bacterium
AAAACCCAATACAGGTGCCAGCGTGAGCGGCAATTGTACCAGAAAAATCAGCATAGCCGCAAGCCCCAAAATTGATCCCTCTACCTTCAAGCCCAGCCCCTCAGAAACCATTCAGGCAGGAATGGAAGTGCTTCATCTCAAATTTGGGAAAGGCAAGGTCCAGCAGATTGACGGGGGAGGCCAAAACAGGGTGGCGACCATAGTTTTTGAAGACATGGGGCAGGGCGAAAAACGCATCATGCTGAAATACGCCAAGCTGCAAATCCTGTGACATGGATACTCGCAATCTTACCCAATGGCTGAAATCAGAGGCCCTCAAACAAGGTTTTGCCTTCGTGGGTATCTCCAAAGCTACGGCATTGGATGAGGAAGCCAGGTACCTTGAAAAATGGTTGTCCGAGGGAAGACATGGAGCCATGAAGTACATGGAAAACCACTTCGACAAGCGCATAGACCCCCGAAAGTTGGTGGAGGGCGCCCGATCAGTAATCAGCCTGATGTACAATTATTACACCGACGAAAAACCCTCCGATCCTCAGGCTCCCAAAATTTCAACCTATGCTTTCGGGGAAGATTATCACCAGGTGATAAAAAAGAAATTGTGGCAATTGATGGCTGACCTCAAAGAAAAAGCCGGTGATTTTCAGGGACGCTGTTTTGTTGATTCGGCTCCCGTGATGGAGCGGGATTGGGCGAAAAGAAGTGGGTTGGGATGGATGGGTAAAAATACCCTGCTGATACACCCCAAAGCCGGTTCTTTTTTCTTTTTGGCGGAGATTATCCTCGATCTGGAGTTTGAGTACGATACGGCTATGAAAGATTATTGCGGTACCTGCACTCGTTGTATCGATGCCTGTCCTACCGATGCCATAGCAAAAGAAGGGTATCGCCTGGATGCCGGCAAATGTATTTCTTATTTTACCATAGAATATCGGGGCGAAAGCATCCCGGAGGATTTTCAGGGACAATTTGATCAGTGGATGTTTGGCTGCGATATTTGTCAGGAGGTATGCCCCTGGAACCGATTTTCAACTCGTCATAAAGAACCTGCCTTTGAACCACACCCCGAACTGATGGGCATGCGCGTCTCAGATTGGCAGGAATTAACGGAAGAAGTGTTTGCAGAACTGTTTAAAAAGTCGCCGGTGAAGCGAACGGGTTTCAAGGGCCTGCAGCGCAACATTCGTTTTTTGGGACTTCCCTCGGAAAAAATTACCAATGATCAGGCATGAAGGGGCTTTACTTTTTTATCAGTGGATGGTTATTGCTGCTGGCATCCTGTCAGTCTGTTCATTCCGACAACGAAGTGGAACTGCCCGGGGCAATTTTCGTATTGGGCAATTCCTGGTCGCTTGATCCTGAACTTTCATCGGGGGATCTTTTCTCCTCTCTGATGAACCAACGATTGAAGTCAGATCCTGTGGATAGCACAAGCGTTACGCATCTGGGCATTTTCGGAGAACCACCTGCCCGGGTACTCGAGCGCCTGGCCGAATTGAGACCTTACAAACCTTCTCTGTTGATTGTCGAAGCGGATGGTTATTTGAGCCGGGATGATGCTACGCTGCTGCCCGGACTGAAGCAATTGTTTCCGGATGTGCCATTTTGGGTACTCTACCTGGATGAGATCCCGGACCAACAAAAACAAGCAGGAGCACAATTAAAGAAGATTCGGTGGATCAACCTGCAGCAGGTCAGAGAGCAGTGGAGCAAGCAACAAGCTCTTCAAGGAAATGCTTCCCTGCATGAAAATCTCGCAGCATTTTTATTGGAAAAACTATCAGCTGATTGATGCCCGGAATGCTTCCCATGCTTCTCGCGCGATCATTAAGGTCAATTGCTCGATAAAACGACTTCCTGCAGCGGGATCGGTAACTTTGTCCAACCTTGCCTCCAGCCGAAGGATGTGCTGCAGATTGCGGGCTATCCTGCGGGAAAAAGTATTCCCCTCAGGGTTTTCTTTGTTATCTGCGGGTACTACCCATAGGTTTTGAACGCCACCAATGACAGCGGCCATACTTTGGGTGGAAGCAGCGATCATGTTCTGGTACATATCCTGTTTCAGCGTACTTTCATG
>JALQTV010000447.1 GCA_023268675.1 Saprospiraceae bacterium
ACAGGAGAAAGCCCTTCTACCTTTACAAATATTGATTATCGCGCCAATCAGTTTAATTTACTGGACAGGGAAGTAGCTTTCCAGAACCAAAGTGTTATGATTGTGGGGCAAAAAAAATGGAATTGTTCCAAATGTAAGACCGATACCTTGTCAAATGGCCACATCATTAAATTACAAATTGCAGATAGCCTCCAGGTAAGTGAAAATTGCAGGATATTTGTAGAAAATATTCCCGAAATTTGGAGCGCAGGAGCGTTAATGAACCTGCAGGCAGTTGTTTTAAATCCCTATCCCTTTGATATAATATTGGGGAAAGGAAACTTGCCCCTGACCATCAGTGCTGCTTTCAATAATGGGGAAGCCTGGGAACAGACTTACCCCCTTGTTGATACTGGTAACTCACAATTGCTTATTCGTTCCGGGGACAGAAAGAAGATAACCATTAGTCTGGATGTACCTGAACTGAAAGGCAACTTCAGGGTGGCTTTTGGTTTTCGTATGGGGACTTTGTTGCCAAGTGTCAATAGTCCATTGTACAATATCATTATTGAATAAACTATTCTAGTTAAATGCTACAAAAAATTGATCCGGTTAAACTCCCTGCCTGGGAATTATTGAAGACTCACTGCGAGGAAATAAAGAATGATCACATGCGCGATTGGTTTGAGGAGGATCCAAACCGCTTCAAGGATTTTTCGATTCGACAGGGCGACTTTCTGCTGGATTATTCTAAAAATCGCATCACGCGAAAAACGATGGATTTGCTTTTCCAATTGGCAAAAGAGTCAGGGCTCGCTGAGAATATTTCCCGGTTTTATGCCGGTGAAAAAATTAATGAAACAGAGAAACGGGCTGTACTGCATATGGCTCTTCGCAATGTAGCGGACCAGGAATACAACATCGCTGGCAAGGATGTAATGCCTGCGGTAAGAGCTGTTTTGCGAAAAATGGAAAGTTTTACCAAACGCATACACGAAGGCCAATGGACAGGCTATACGGGCAAGCCAATCAGACACATCGTTAACCTGGGAATAGGGGGATCTGATCTGGGACCCTTGATGGTGACAGAAGCCCTTAAGCCTTACTGGAAGGAAGGAATGCAGGTACACTTTGTGTCAAACGTAGATGGTACTCATATATCCGAGACCCTTCGTTTATTAGACCCGGAGACAACCTTGTTTATGATTGCTTCGAAATCGTTTACGACTCAGGAAACGATGGAAAACGCCTATACTGCAAGAGAATGGTTTCTGTCCCATGCGAAGGATTCGGCTTTGGTAGCAAAACATTTTGTGGCTATTTCCACGAATGCATCAGGGGTTGAAAATTTTGGTATAGACCCTGAAAATATGTTTGAATTTTGGGACTGGGTTGGAGGACGTTTTTCACTTACCTCTGCTATCGGGCTTTCAATAGCTTGTACCATAGGTTTTGATAATTTCCAGGCGCTGCTGAAAGGATTTTTTCAGATGGATGAGCATTTCAAGAATGCACCCTGGGAAGAAAATATGCCTGTGATCCTTGCTTTGATCGGCATTTGGAATACCAATTTTCTTGGAGCCGACTCAGAAGCTATTTTGCCTTATGATCAATACCTGCATCGATTCCCTGCCTATTTCCAGCAAAGCAATATGGAGAGCAATGGAAAATCGGTCAGCCGCTCAGGGGAAAGAGTTACCTGGCAGACAGGTCCTGTTATCTGGGGAGAACCGGGGACCAATGGCCAGCATGCCTTCTATCAGTTGATCCACCAGGGGACCCGATTGATTCCCTGTGATTTCATAGCACCTGCGTATAGCCACAATCCAATAGGTCGCCACCACGAACTTTTACTCGCCAATTTCTTCGCTCAGACAGAGGCACTAATGAAAGGGAAAAATGCAATGGAAGTCAGAGAAGAATTGGAGAATGCAGGGAAGTCACCACAGGAAATCGATTTTTTGCTCCCTTTTAAAGTATTTGAGGGCAACAAACCCAGCAATTCTATTTTGGTGAAAAAGATAACTCCCCGGACCCTGGGCAAATTGATAGCCTTGTATGAACATAAAATTTTCACACAAGGTTGCATC
>JALQTV010000448.1 GCA_023268675.1 Saprospiraceae bacterium
CCCGTCTCCGCTCCATTTTGAATATTGTCATCGCATGTCGGACAAGCAGCACAGTCCGGACCACCACAATCTACCCCCGTTTCTGAGCCGTTCTTTATGTTATCGTCACAACTCGGACAGGCAGCACAATCCGGACCACCACAGTCTATACCGGTTTCCTTTCCATTTTTTACTCCGTCAAAACAAGTCGGACACACAGGACAATCCGGACCACCGCAATCAACCCCCGTTTCCTGACCATTCTTTATGTTGTCGTTACAAGTTGCACATGGCAGACAATTCGGACCGCCACAGTCTATGCCTTCTTCCTCAACATCCTGTATTCCGTTACTACAAGGATCACAGGGCGGACAAAACAGCCCTCCACAGTCTATACCCTCTTCAAAAGGATCCTGGACACCATTGTCGCAGGTAACAATAGCTGCTGTACCTGAGTTAGTCACCCGAAACCAAACACTGTAATCAATTTGTTTTACCTGCTTGTAGAAAGTTGGCTCCACAAAGGGGAACAACCGGATATTACCCGAATTTATGTTGTTATCCGAGGCAGGCAGGATTTCGATGGAACCTGCAAGCAACTTGCCGGCAATCAAAAAAAACAATACAATCAAGCGGATAGGATTTCTTTTGTGTGTCATAGCGGAAAAATGCTTGGTTATTGACAAATCAAATTACAGCCCCGCGCGAAGCTTCGGGGAAAGGGATTGGAATTGAAATTGTGCAATTTGCTTTGTTGCAGTCTGAAATTGGGGTTGCTAAGCCTATCCTGCAATAAAATCAGCTTAATTTATTCAAATATACAAAAAAACGGGAACCCAATTTTCTTGGATTCCCGTCATCATATACTGTTTTCGAAGAAAAATTAATCTTCGTATTGTTCGTATTCCATTTTTCTTGCCTCGTAGGCTTCCTGAGCCTCTTTGGTGGTAACAAAAATGGTATCATACTTCCTCAAACCTGTACCGGCAGGGATGCGCTTACCAACGATTACATTTTCCTTCAATCCACTCAAATCGTCGATTTTTGCACCAATAGCGGCTGTACTCAGGACTTTGGTTGTTTCCTGGAAGGATGCTGCAGATATCCAGCTGTGTGTACCCAGGGAGGACTTGGTAATTCCCTGTAGCAAAGAGCTGGAAGTTGCAGCTATGGCATCGCGGTACTGCACCAATTTTCGGTCGTTTCTCTTCAAGAAGGAGTTTTCCTCTCTTACCTGACGCAAAGTAACCACTTGTCCCTCTTTCAGGCGATTCGATTCGCCGGCATCGGTAATGATCTTCTTGTCGAAGATCCAGTCGTTTTGCTCCAGGAAGTCGTACTTTTCTACTGCCTCTCCTTCAAGGAAGGATGTATCTCCCGGATCTTCAATCTGTACCCTCCTCATCATCTGTCTTACGATCACCTCAATGTGCTTGTTGTTGATCGTGATACCCTGAGAGCGATAAACTTCCTGAATACCATTGACAAGGTAAGACTGTACAGCGAATGGTCCTTTAATTTTCAAAATATCTCTTGGAGCGATCGTACCGTCCGAAAGTGGCGTACCTGCCCGAACAAAGTCGCCGTCCTGGATAAGAATGTGTTTAGACAAACCGATCAGGTATTTGCGCTGCTGCCCGTCTTTTGCAGTAACGATTACCTCTCTGTTACCCCTTTTGATCTTACCGAAGGACACTACCCCGTCAATTTCAGATACTGTAGCCGGGTTAGATGGGTTTCGGGCTTCGAAAAGTTCTGTAACCCTTGGAAGACCACCCGTGATATCCTGGATTTTACCCAGTTTACGAGGAATCTTAACAATCTTCTGTCCCGCACGTACTGATTCGTTATCGCTGATCGAAATGTAAGAGCCCACAGGAAGGTTGTAGTTTTTGAGTTCCTCCCCGTTTTTGTCCACGATTTTGATCATCGGAATCTTGCGCTTATTCTTGGATTCGATGATTACCTTTTCACTAAAACCGGTCTGGTCATCTCTTTCCTCGCGATAGGTAACCCCTTCTTCTACAGAATCGAAACGTGCGATACCGCTGAAT
>JALQTV010000449.1 GCA_023268675.1 Saprospiraceae bacterium
CAGGTAATTGGGATTGGCTACCTTGATGGTCTGCCGCAGGGTCACCCCTTCTACATCAAGTCTGGGAGTCAATTCGGCTATATTGTCACCGTGTACCAGCAATTGAAGCTCAGGATTGTGCATGCCCGCCCACCAGAAAGGAGGCTCCACCCGCTCCAGACTTTGTTGGGCAAAAAGGCCAAACACAATAAGGCAAAAAAGAAATAGCATACGAAAACGCATCATACCAGGATTGTTTTTATTTATTCATCAGAATCATCTACAAACAAAGCAAATATGGCCGCAATGATCAGCGAACCTCCTCCTGTCATGACTGCCATGATGCGGTCATTGTCCAGGACGTGCAACATGATCAATCCAAAAAACAGGGTAGCCAGAATTTCCGGAATTACAATAAAAAAATTGAAAATCCCCATATACACTCCTACTTTGTCCTTTTGCAACTTTGGAGCCAGGATGGCATAAGGCATCGCCAGAGTACTCGTCCAGGCTATCCCTACCCCCACCATAGATAACAACAACCAGTTGGGATCTTTGATCAGCCCTACCGACAAAAGTCCCAATCCCCCGGCTACCAGACAAACTGCATGAGCCAGTTTTTTACCCGTTTTATTGGCAATTTCGGGCAGGATAAAAGAAAAAAGGAATGTAATCAGGGAATAAAAACCGAAACAAATATTAGCCCAGGCCAATCCTTCTGCATATTCCGGAGATTGAGGACTTTCTGCCCCAAAAACATCATTCGCTACCGCTACGGTAAAGTAAAACCACATCAAAAACAAGCCCATCCAGGTGAAAAACTGCACCAGGGCCAGTTGTTTCATCACCTTAGGCATGCCGATGATATTAGAAAAAATCTCTTTTGCTGCCGCTCCCACCCCCTTGTGTTCTTCCTTCATGCGCTTGAAAGCCTCCATGTCCTCCGGGGGGTACTCTTTCACTTTCACCACCGTCCAAACCACCGCAAGAAAGAAAGCCAGGGCTCCGACGGTGAAAGACACTTTCAAAAACATAGGGATGGACCCATCAGCTACGGTGGATTCCATGCCAAATTTATTAATCAGCAACCAGGGCAACAAAGACGCCAGGATGGCCCCCAATCCGATAAAAAAGCTCTGCATGGTATAGCCCCGGGTAATTTGTTCCTTTGGCAACATATCCGCAATGAAAGCACGAAAAGGTTCCATACTTATATTTATAGAAGCGTCCAGTATCCACAACAAGCCTGCAGCCATCCATAGTGTGGAAGAATAGGGCATAATGAGCAAAGCTATGGATGCAAGAATCGCTCCGATCATGAAATAAGGCCTTCTACGGCCAAATCTACCCCAAGTTCGATCACTCAGGTAGCCTACTATCGGCTGGACAATCAGCCCTGTCATCGGCGCTGCCAGCCATAAGATGGGAAGTTTATCGGGACTCGCGCCCAAGTACTCATAGATGGCACTCATATTGCCCATCTGTAAGCCCCAGCCAAATTGTATCCCCAGAAAGCCAAAACTGAGGTTCCATATCTGCCAGAAACTCATCCGGGGTTTTTCAAAAGTTCCTTGTGCTTGGTTAGTCGTCATGCTTGCTTGCTTTAGTCGTTGGCAGGCTTTCGCCTGAAAAGGATTTACTACCCGCCGCTTTTTGGATTGAAAAAGTAAGTGTAGGAAGTACGTTTACCCGGTTAAGATAAATTTTGTTTTTCAAAAAAATCTCAATTTCGAAAGTATATGTAAAAAAATCCCTCTATTTCCATGGATAATTTGGCCTTTTAAACTAAACTGCTGTCTCATTTTTTGAATAAAACAAGTTTTCACATGAAAAACCTCTTTTCCCTTTTTATAGCCTTCGGGCTTTTTTCCTTCACCAACCTAAGCGCCCAACAAAGTCTGGCCGGCTTTTCGGCGCCAGCCGTGCAGCAACAAGTTAAGCTGGAAGAACTGTTTAAAACACTCCCCAAAAGCGAAACTTTCAGCAAACACCTGGAAGTGCTTACCAGCCAACCCCACCCCGCCGGCAGTCCCGAAAA
>JALQTV010000044.1 GCA_023268675.1 Saprospiraceae bacterium
GAAAGTAACGACAGAGGCATCAGACAGCAATGCCCGAACTTCCAGCACATGTTCCCTCGTAGAACCATATTCAATAGAGGTCTGCCCTGAAGAATTGTTGCCCAGCATCCCCCCAATCATAGCGCGGTTGGAAGTAGAAGTAACGGGGCTGAAAAAGAGGCCATGGGGCTTCAGAAAGCGATTGAGGTCGTCGCGGATCACCCCCGGTTGAACCCTCACCCACCGCTCTTCGGCATTGAATTCCAGGATTTGGTTCATGAAGCGCGAAACATCCACCACAATTCCATTGCCTACACACTGCCCGGCCAGAGAAGTTCCTCCTGCCCTGGGAATCAGGGAAAGGCCATTTTCTGAAGCAAATGAGATCAATTTTTTCAGATCCTCTTCATTTTTTGGCGCAGCCACAGCCATCGGCACCTCCCGGTAAACCGAAGCATCTGTCGCATAAATAGAGCGCCAGAGCGGATCTGTGTACCACTCACCATCCAGCGTCGTGCCGAAATTTTCCAATAGTTTGCTGTCCATGCCAAAAGGTTTTTCTGTGCCAATTAGGATGACTAAAGATAAGCCTGTCGGCAAAAAAGGCAAACATATCAGTTAAAAAGGAACCTAAAAAACACAAGCCCCGCTACGGCCTGTATTTGCCTATTATTTTTTATTTTCACAAAAAACAGCAGCTAACATGATGGCTACCTCTCACGCTACACTCAATTGGGGAATTTTAGGCCCCGGGCGTATCGCCCAATCATTTGCCCGGGATCTGGCACTGGTCGAAGGAAACCGTTTGATGGCGGTAGGTTCGCGCAGTGCAGAGAGGGCAGAACAATTTGCGGCAGCATTCCATGTTCCCCGAGCTTATGCCTCTTATGAAGCCCTGCTGGCAGACCCGGAAGTGCAGATCATATACATTGCAACGCCTCATGATTCGCATGAAAAGTGGAGCATCAGAGCTATGGAAGCGGGAAAACATGTACTCGTTGAAAAGCCGGCAGCGGTGAATGCACAACAATTCAGATCCATGATTGCCTGTGCACAAAAAAACAAGGTATTTCTCATGGAGGCTTTGTGGTCGCGCTTCAACCCTTCCATCATGGAAGTCATACAGCGCGTGGAGCGGGGAGATATTGGCAACATTAAATACATACATGCGGATTTTTCCATTTACCGCGATCCACCCGAAGATCACAGGCTCGTCAATATAAAACTCGCCGGAGGAGCCCTACTAGATTTGGGTATTTATCCGGTCTTTCTGGCAGTCAGTCTGCTCGGCTCCCCGTTAGACATCCAAGCCAGTGCCCAACTGCATCCGGGTGGAGCAGACCTGCAAACCGCTGCGATCCTTCGCTATGAAAATACCCTTGTCAACATCATGTGCGGCATACAGGGGCAATCCGATATGCGTGCCAAAATATGTGGTACCGGGGGAACTTTTTTCCTGGAGCCTACCTGGCATGAAACACAATCCTATACCCTTTTAAATCCGGGAGACGGCAGCACGACTAACTACCCCCGACCAACCCTTGGCAAGGGGTATTCCTATGAAATCATGGAATGCATGTCCTGTCTGCAGGCCGGAGTGCAGGAGAGTCCTTTGTGGCCCTGGGAAAAAACGTTGGAAGTGGTCAGCATTATGGATGAAATACGGCGACAGACAGGAGTGAGGTATCCGTTTGAGTAATGGGTCGATCTTGATTTCAACCTTTTTTCCGAATGGGGTTATAATGTACTTTCCACGGAGCCATTTCTTCCCCGTTCTCCGTTTGCTCTGTTTTGGCCACAAAATTATTCAATGCCCCAAAAGCCAGGCACTCCAAAATCTGGATGATCTGACCGAATTCATTTTCTCCTTCGTTTTCGATATCTGTCAATCTTGGCAGATGTCTCGCAAAATAAATGTTGTTGTTGGCTGATTCGATCAATGTACTTGCCAGAGCTTTGGGGTAAGGAAAATTTGGGTTGTAGCCGATGATGATGTCTGCTATTTTACGGCATAGCGATTTATAAGCCAGAAAAAAGCCCTCCGCATTGTCATCGTCAACAGATTTGTGATGATAAGCTTTGATTCCCTCCGATACCACGATGCGGTGCAGGACATCTTCGTCTATGAAATTGATCGAAGTATTGCGTCTGGCGGTATCCACAATCACCGAAATAGCGATTTTGAGGCGTTGTTCCGGATCTTCGATGTTCATGGTATTGAAATCTATCCGAAACTTCATCCATTCCCAATACCAGTTGAGCAAGTACACAAACAATTTGTGTTTGTTTTCGAAATACCGGTAAATAGAAGCCTCTGTTGAAGGAATTGCCCGTGCCAGCTTGCCGAAAGTAAAGTGCTCCAGGCCAAGTTCATCAATCAACAACACGCTGTTTTTGAGGATGTTTTGCCCAAGTTGAGTCATTTGCGGGTCTTTCAGGTAAAGCCCTTCGTTGATTTTGAGATTGATGTTGATAGTAGTCATGAAATTTCGATTTTTTGCCGAAACCATGTAGCCGGTCTCCGATCTATGGATATGCCTTTGTTTTTAATATATACAGTCGTCTGCCAAAATCGTTCGCTGACAATTGCCGACAGGTTAAAACAGACAAATATTCCTTATTTAGATTTATTCTTAGCAGAAAAATGTATTTCTGTGACGAAAACCCAATAAAATTCCAAAAACCAATATTTTTTATGAACAATTCTGACGCTGTACAATTATAGTATCGCAATTAGGAGAAAAAATTGAGCGATACGATTATTTCGGATAAATGTTTGCTTCCGGGATCCAACCACAGATTCTTATTGCATCATACAGGTAGAACCAAATTAAAATGGAGCATCAGAACCAAAATACATGCGCTTGTCCGGGTGGAAAAACAAAAAAGCAATCCAACCTGAAAAAAACACCCTTTTTATTGGGTTTGCTCATCGCCATCCTCCCAAAATGTCCTTTCTGCATACTGGCTTACTCCAGTGCGCTGACCCTTTGTAACGGATCCAATTTTTACATGCACCAATCCGGATGGACTTCCTGGATATCCATTTTTCTGGCAGCATTTACCCTGGCAATGGTCTTAATCAACTACAGAGGAAGGCGAACACTGGCAGCTGCAGGATTGATTCTTTTGGGCAGCGCCCTGATAACAAGAGCAGAATTGTACACAGGGCAGCTACAATTGTACTACGGAGGAGTGGCCTTGCTTTTTGCCGGAATCTGGGCAAATGGAAGCTTTTTATTTTTCACCCGGGCCTTGCAAAAAATGCTGGCTACCGGGGCATTGCGCCGACGTATGCTACGCGGCAACAGAAGAGAGTATTACAACAATTGATATCAGGTTTATTTTTTAAATTTTAAAACCAACCATATGATACCTGCACCCTTTGACTACGCCGCTCCGGCGACATTGGATGAAGCCATTTCCCTGCTGGAGCAGCACGGTGACGAGGCCAAGATCCTGGCAGGTGGTCATAGCCTTATCCCTATGATGAAGCTCAGATTTGCTTCACCGGAATTTTTGATTGACATCAATAATATTCCGGGGCTTTCCTACATCAGGGAGGAGGATGGCTACCTAAAAATTGGTGCTCTGACCAGAGAATCTGACCTGGAGCACAGTGACATCGTAAGGAATAAGTTTCCCATTTTTACCGATGCGACCAAACTCATTGCCGACCCACAGGTACGCAATATGGGTACGGTAGGCGGCAACATTGCCCATGGCGATGCAGCCAATGACCACCCTGCTGTCATGCTTGCCCTGCGCGCAGAAGTCGTAGCAACAGGTCCCGGAGGACAACGGAGCATCCCCATTGACGAGTTTTTCTATGGATTCTACATGACTGCCCTTCAGCCATCTGAAATCCTGACAGAAATTCGCATCCCCATACCAAGCGCTTCAACCGGCAATGCTTACCACAAACTCGAAAGAAAAGTGGGAGACTATGCTACTGCCGGAGTAGCTGTACAATTGACCCTCGATGGCAGCGGTACTTGTCAGGAAATTGGCATAGGTCTGACCAACGTCAACCCGACACCATTGCGAGCCACTCGCTCAGAAGATGTTTTGCGCGGTCAAAAAATCACCGATGAACTGATAGCCCAGGCTGCAAAATTTGCTTCCGAAGACTGCAGTCCGTCTTCCGACCTTCGTGGAGATGAAGCGTACAAGCGATCCATGGTTGGCGTACTGGTAAAAAGAATGATCCATAAGGCGCTGGAAAGGGCGCGCTAATTTTTCAACCTAAAAGCGAACACGACATGAAAAAACAGATAACCATTACCATCAATGGCGAGCAACATGCGGTTGAAGTGGAGCCCCGGACACTTCTGGTTCACCTGATCAGAGAACAACTCAGCATGACCGGCACACACATCGGTTGTGATACAAGCAGTTGCGGAGCCTGTACCATCCTACTCGATGGCAAATCCATCAAATCCTGTACTGTCCTTGCCATCCAGGCCGATGGAAAGAGCGTTCAAACCGTGGAAGGACTGGCAGCTCCCGGAGAGATGCACCCCATCCAGGAAGGTTTCAAAGAATGCCATGGCTTGCAATGCGGTTTTTGCACCCCGGGTATGATGATGCGCGCAGTAGAATTACTGGAACACAACCCCAACCCAACGGAAGAAGAAATCCGCTGGGGCATTTCAGGCAACCTCTGCCGTTGCACAGGTTACAACAACATCGTCAGAGCCATTCAATATGCTGGAGCTAAAATGCAAGGCAAAGAAACGCCTTCTACCGAACCAACCTTTGTATAAGGTACCTGACAGCTAAAAGTGTGAATATTTAAAAATGATAAATCACCTATATTATGAATTGTAAAACGTCTAGAGAAGTAGGTGGAATGGGGCACTCCCTCAAAAGGAAGGAAGACTCCCGTTTCCTCGCCGGAAAGGGCAACTACGTAGATGATGTCAAGCTTCCGGGGATGCTGCACATGGACATTGTAAGAAGCCCTTACGCCTACGCCAAAATAAAATCTATCGATGCCTCCGAAGCACTGAAAATTCCAGGGGTAATCGCCGTCGTGACAGGCAAAGACCTGGAACAATACAATCTCCACTGGATGCCCACCCTGATGTCGGACACCCAGATGGTTTTACCCACCGACACGGTAATGTACCAGTCACAAGAGGTCGCAGCTGTCATCGCTACGGATCGCTATACCGCCCGCGATGGAAAAGAAGCCGTAAAAGTGGAGTACGAACCCATGAAACCGGTCATCGATCCTTATAAATCACTGGACCCTGAAGCACCCGTGCTCAGAACTGACAAAGAGGGCAAAACAGACAACCACATCTGGCACTGGGAAGTCGGAGACAAAGACAAAACTTCCAAATTGTTTGAAGAAGCAGAGGTAGTTGTCAAGGAACAAATGCACATCCCACGCATCCACGTAGCTTCTATCGAAACCTGTGGTTGTGTAGCAGATTACGACAAAGTCAACAACCACCTGACCATGTACATGACTACCCAGGCTCCGCACGCCATTCGTACGGTAATTGCACTGGTGGCAGGACACGTGGGCTTGACAGAAGAGAAAGTCCGGGTAATTTCTCCGGATATTGGAGGTGGTTTTGGGGGCAAAGTACCCGTATATCCCGGCTATGTCATCGCCATCGCTGTATCCTTCCTGGTTGGAAAACCCATCAAGTGGGTGGAAGACCGAAGTGAAAACCTGCAGGCAGATTCTTTTGCTCGTGATTACCACATTACTGCCGAGATGGCAGGTACCAAAGATGGAAAAATACTGGGTACCCGCTTCAAAATCCTGGCAGACCACGGTTATACCGACGCCTCTGCCAATCCATCCAAGTTCCCGACAGGACTGTTTTCCATCGGTACAGGCTCGTATGACTACGACACCGCCTTCATGGAAGCAGATGCCGTTTATACCAACAAACCACCCGGGGGGGTTGCCTATCGCTGCTCTTTCCGCGTAACAGAAGCAGTGCACGCCATCGAGCGCATCACAGATCGCTTTGCCCTGGAAATTGGCAAAGACCCTGCAGACCTTCGCATGCAAAATTTCATCAAGAAAGACCAGTTCCCCTGGAAATCGCCCACAGGCTGGGAATACGACAGTGGGGATTACCATGCCGGTTTGCAAAAAGCCATGGATACGCTAGGCTACTGGGATTTGAGAAAAGAACAGGAAGAAAAGCGCAAGCGTGGCGAACTGATGGGCATCGGGATCTCTACTTTCACCGAAATCGTAGGTGCAGGTCCGTCCAAAGACTTCGACATCCTGGGCATCAAAATGTTTGACAGCGCTGAAATTCGCGTTCACCCTACGGGAAAAGCCATCGCTCGCTTTGGTACCAAGTCCCAGGGACAGGGTCACGAAACTACTTATGCGCAGATCATTGCAGAAGAACTGGGAATTCCGGCTGAAAACATCCAGGTGGAAGAAGGAGATACAGATACCGCACCATACGGTCTGGGAACCTATGCCAGCCGTAGTACCCCTACTGCTGGTGCTGCTGCTGCCATGGCCGCCAGAAAATTGCGCGACAAGGCGAAAAAAATCGCTGCTCACCTACTGGAGGTAAGTGAAGACGACCTTGAATGGGAAGTTGGCAAATTTTTCGTCAAAGGAGCTCCTGAAAAGTCTAAAACCATTCAGGAAATTGTTTTCGCAGCTTATACCAACCACCCACAAGGGATGGAAGCCGGCTTCGAAGCTACTCACTACTACGATCCCCCAAACCTTACCTTCCCTTCAGGTGCTTACATCTGCGTGGTAGACATAGACAATGAAACTGCGGAAATCAAAATCCGCCGCTTTGTTGCCATCGACGACTGCGGTAACATCATCAACCCGATGATCGTACAAGGACAGGTACACGGAGGTTTGACCCAGGGTCTGGCTCCTGCCATGTATGAAGAACTGATTTACGACGAAGAAGGAAACATCCTCAACGGTACCTTTATGGATTACTTATTGCCAACAGCAGTAGAGTCTCCAAACTGGGAAACAGGACACACCATTACCCCCTCTCCGCATCACCCGATCGGAGCCAAAGGCGTTGGTGAATCTCCCACCGTTGGTGCACCTCCGGCCATTGCCAATGCCATCGTAGATGCATTGTCTCACCTCGGCGTGACACACATGGATATTCCAATTACTCCGTACAAAGTCTGGAAAGTGCTCAACGAAAAAGGCATTGTACAATAAACTACTAAACTTTTAATCATCAATACATGAAGACAACAATCAATAAAGTCTTTCAGGTAAGTGAGCCCATCGATAAGGTCTGGCATTATCTCAGTGATCCGGCAAAAATCGTAACCTGTGTTCCGGGTGCCTCCATTACTGAAAAAATCGACGACAAAAATTACAAAGGCCAGGTTTCCCTGAAATTTGGCCCTGTAAAGTCTGACTATAGCGGAGAAATCGTGATTGAAGAACTCGACCAGAGTGCTCATCGCATGATCCTCCAAGGCAAAGGTCTCGATTCCAAAGGTAAAGGAAGTGCTGACATGACCATGAACGGCTTGTTGACAGAAAAAGACGGCGGTACAGAGGTCAACTTCACGATGGATGTCTCCATTGTAGGGATGCTGGCACAGTTTGGCTCCAGATTGATCAACGATGTTTCCGATCAATTGCTCAATCAATTTGTTGGGAATTTCAGCAATCTGCTGGCTGCCGATAATTCCGCTCCTGCTGCAACAACCCAAGCAGCAACTGCAAAGGAAGCAGCTCAGACAAGCACTGCAGCTCCGGAAGCTCCTGCCCCCCAAACCGACAACTCCCTCAATGCCTTTGCATTGGCAGGCGCAGTTGTCAAAGGGTTCTTTAGGAGATTGTTCGGTGGCTAAGTTCCAATACTGACTGATTTAATTGAAAAAATCATTGAACCTATGCAATTTGACTACGGGGCCGTCTCGGCCCCTGACTTCATCGCAGATCAATTCGACAAGTTGGGATATGTAGTGGACGAGGAATTGTCCACTATATTATTCCTGATGCTCAAACTCGGAAAACCCCTCCTGCTGGAAGGGCCTCCCGGTGTGGGAAAAACCGAAGCGGCAACAGCCCTTGCGGATTTTCTGGATACAGAGTTGTTGCGCCTTCAATGCTATGAAGGACTGGATGTCAATTCCGCTGTTTATGAATGGAATTATCAAAAACAGCTGCTCTCTATACGCATCCAGGAAAATATGGACCGATCCGAAACAGAAAAAGAATCGCATATTTTTGGCGAAGACTTTCTCCTCAAACGCCCCTTGCTGAAAGCCATCACCGCTTCCAAAGCCCCTGTGTTGCTCATAGATGAAATAGACCGGGCAGACGAAGAATTCGAAGCTTTTCTGTTGGAATTGCTTTCCGCCTTCCAAATCAGCATACCTGAAATGGGTACAGTAAAAGCACAGCACCGGCCACTTGTCATCCTGACTTCCAATCGAACACGCGAACTCAGCGATGCACTCAAAAGACGCTGCCTCTACCACTGGGTGAATTATCCGGAGATGGAAAAAGAAGTGCGCATCGTCCAAAAACACCTGCCCGATATTCAGGAAAACCTGGTGCGCGAACTCGTGCACATCGTCCATGCCCTGCGGGAAAGGAAACTCGACAAATCTCCCGGCATTGCCGAAACCATAGACTGGGCCAGCGGACTTCTGGCACTGGGCTATCGCGAACTCAACGAAGAGAGCATAGCCAAAAGCCTGGGTTGTGTACTAAAATCAGCCGACGACATCAACAGCATCAAAATGGAAGGCATCGCTTCCCTGCTGGCATCCACCAAACCAGGCTAAACATGGAACGTGGACACCATTTTTCCGAATTCAACTCCCTTGCCGATGCCATCATTGCATTCGGCCAGGAAGCCCGTGATATGGGCCTGAATACCGGCATCCAGGAAACCCTCGACAGCCTCAAAGCAGCCTCCTGCGGCATTGTAGAAGACAAAAAACACTTTCGCTATGCCCTGAAATCCATCTATTGTTGTGCCGAAGAAGACGCGGAAATCTTCGATGCTATCTTCGACGCTTTCTGGAACAAAAGAAAAAGCCTGATCGAAAGTCGGGTGAACTACAAAAACCGAAGCAATCTACAAAGGCAGGAAGCTCCTTCTCTGGTCATGGTCGGACAAGGAAAGCAGGAGGAAGAAGGAACCGACTCCAAAAATGTATCGGGAGCAAATGAAGTAGCGCGCTTGAGAAAAACGGATTTTTCGCGCTTAAGCGATATGGATAGCAAATGGATGGAAGAAATCGCCCAAAAATTGTGGGAACAAATGAGTCAACGACTCAAAAGAAAACTAAAAGCCTCTCCGCAAAGCGGCCAGCTCGACCTCAAAAGAACCATCAGAGCCAGCCTTCCCTATGGCGGTGACCCCATCAAACTGCAATTCAAAAACAGAAAACCCCGAAAACCCAGGTTGATCACCCTACTGGATGTGAGCGGCTCCATGGACAAGTACAGCTTCTTCTTGCTGCGATTCCTGTTTGCATTGAGAGGTTGCTTCGAAAAACTCGAAACCTTTATCTTCAGTACCCAACTCCTCCGCATCACAGACCAGCTCAACGAAAAAAATATGGACTACACCCTGGCTTTGCTTTCAGCACAAGCCAATCACTGGTCCGGAGGTACCCGAATTGGTGCCTGCTTCAAAGATTTCAATGAACAACATGCCAAACGCCTGCTCAATGGAGAATCTACCGTGATTATCCTCAGCGATGGACTCGACACAGGAGATCCCGATGAACTGGCATACGAAATGAAAAAAATCAAACTACGCACCCGACAACTTATCTGGCTCAATCCCCTCAAAGGAATGCAAGGATATGAACCTGTACAAAAAGGCATGCGCGCAGCACTCCCCGAAGTGGACGAATTTCGTTCCGCTCACAACCTGGACAGTATTCTGGAACTCGAAAAACTATTGATGAATGTTTAGCGAATTTCTTCAAAAGACTCAGGCACTCTATCGCGACAACCAACCCTTCGCCATAGCTTCTGTCATCAACCGCCAACTGCCTTCCTCCGGGAAACCGGGAGACAAGGCCGTCATAGAGCAAAACGGACAAATCACCGGCTGGATAGGTGGTGGTTGTACCCGTGGAATTATTTTAAAAGAAGCCGGCAAAGCCATCCAGGATGGAATGCCAAGAATCGTTAGAATCAGCCCTGATATGGACAGTACCCCAAAAACAGGCGTCATAGACTACAAAATGACCTGCTATAGCGGCGGCAGCGTGGAAGTTTTCATTGAACCCGTTCTGCCTCGGCCACAAATCGTCATCATGGGAAAATCACATGTGGCGAAAGCCCTTTCACGGATAGCCAAAGCAATGGATTATTCCATTACCGTCGTTGCCGGCAGCGCGGATCAGACCATGTTTCCCGATGCAGACAAAATTGAAGCAAAACTAGAACATCCTCAAAGCATAAGCGAAAATGCTTTTGTAGTGGTTTGCACCCAGGGAGAAAACGACGAGGCCCATCTGGCACAAGCACTACACACCCGAGCCGCGTACATAGGTTTTGTCTCCAGTCGAAAAAAAGCCAATGCCGTATTCCAAACCCTCAGACAGCAAGAGTTTACCTTTGATCAACTCAAACGCATCAAAACTCCCGCCGGATTGGACATACACGCAAAGTTAGCCGAAGAAATCGCCGTCAGCATACTCGCAGAAATCATCACAAAGCTCAGGGATGGTTCACGCCCCCCGCAAGAAGAGAGTACACAACAACAAACCCCTCAGGCTTCCGAAGAAAGTGCCATCTTCATCAACCCGGTATGTGAAGTACCTGTCGAAAAAAGTACGGCCAAACACGTAGTCGAATACGAAGGCCTGAAATATTACTTCTGCTGCGACGGTTGCAAGGTGACCTTCGAGAAGGCGCCGGAAAAATACGCGCTTCAGGGGAGCAGGTAAGGACAAATAAATCAATAGACGGTCCTTATCCCGAAAAAAAGGCTAATTTGCAGGCTAAATACACCTGAAACCATGCAAATTAGCCCTCAATTCCCACAAAAGCAGGTTTTCCTTGCTTCTTTACTGATCACTACCCTTTTTCTTTCCTGTGAAAAAAAAGAAACAGAACTTCCCTCCTGCGATGGAGTTGAATGGTCTTACACCGGCACAGAAGGTCCTGCGGAATGGGAATTCCTCTGCACCGACTATACAACATGCGGTGGCGAGCGACAATCACCAGTAGATATTTCCAATGCGGTACCCGACAACAGCCTGGGCAGCCTGCAATACAACTACCAGCAAACAACCTTGTCTCTGGTCAACAATGGCCACACCCTTCAATTCAATGTAGCTGCGGGAAGCAGCATGGAAATTGACGGACAATCCTATGATTTGCTGCAGTTTCATACCCATACCCACAGCGAACACACCCTCAACAACCAGGAGTTTCCCATGGAATTTCATTTTGTACACAAAAATACGGCTACCGGCGACCTGGCGGTCATCGGCGTATGGGTTAGTGCCGGAGCACCCAATGCTTTTATCGCAGATTTTGTAGCTGAACTCCCTATGGAAGAAGGTGAAACACTACAAAACGGGCTGTCGTTTTTTCCCAACACACTTTTTCCCGAAAACCTAAGTTATTACAGTTACGAAGGATCCCTTACCACGCCCCCCTGTTCAGAAATCGTCCATTGGCGGGTATTGAAAAACAGCATCCAGCTAAGCAGTGACCAGATTGCAGCATTTATGGATCTGGAGCACACCAATGCAAGACCTGTGCAGGGATTGAACGGACGAAGTTTGTTGTTGTTTGAGGAATAATCCCCCCTTTCAAACGGACTCCTGCACCGCCAATTGCTCCGCATGAACAGACACCTCGCTGTCTTTTCGCATTACCTGATAGCCCCAATACATAAAGAGCAGACCCGCTAGTTCGGTTACATACAAGACTTCCACATAACCAAAGCGGGTAAAAGATCCTCCGATGCCGGGCAACAGGGCTCCTATTGCAATGTACACATTGCCTAAAAAACGCTTGTTGCTCCGCCCCATACGCGCGTACTTCACAGCAGAATAGATGGCTCCGCCGAAAAGGAAAAGAAAAGCATAAGTATTAAGAAAGGGAGAAAAAGCGCGTACCCACTGCCAGCCAAATACCTTCCCGGAAAGCCTCCCGTCGAAGTCCATCGGCAACGCTACCGGGGATAATAGCACAAATACTGAGGCAATTGCTACCACCACAACCAAAATCAACGAAGTGATGTCTCCAAATTTCTTGTTGGTCAACAAATATACCGTACCCTGAGCTAGCGGTGCTCCCCCCAACAAAGCTCCAACGATGTACCAGATTTTAAAATTCGCTTCCTGCCAGCCAAAAATAGCATGGATACTTTCAGTCAGCGTTCCCAGACCGTAGGTTGCGATGCCTATCGCCCACCAAAACAAATATTTTGCATGAGGTTTGGCCTTTGCATGCAGCGCCAGGTGGCGCAAAAAAATTACTGCCAGGATCGTAGTAACGATAGGAATGTAATTGACCATGATTTTTTGTTGCAAAAAACGGAAATTCCCTTTCAGGAAAAATCATGGAATTGTAAAATTCACCCCTACTCCCCTCCTTTTTGCAAAGCATTCCAGCGGTCAATAAACCGCACCGCTGCCTGCACAATACGATCAGTCGCTGCTTTACCCCTTTCGGCACTGGAATCTGCCGGATCCCGAGTCCCCCATACGCCGGTACTCGACATTTCTGCAGAAGAAGTCTTTTTACCCGTTTCTTTAGCCTTTAGGCCTTCGGCCAAAAACAACATTTTTGCCGTAGGCTCATTTGCAATCACCTCCGGAAGCATTGCCTTCAAATGAGGTGGAAGGGTTAGCGTAGCAGGAGTAGCTTTATCCAGCTGTACCAGAGAAGGCATAAGGTAAAGGCTATTTGAAGTTTCGTTGGTTCCCCCATGTCTGTCCAGGTGCACCGCTTTTTCAGCATTGTCTTCCCTGGTTTGAAAGGGAGCAATAGCCTGCTCGAAAACTACTGCTACACCTTCGGTCGTTTGATTAATCTGATCCACCAAAAAAGTAGAAATAGCAGTATTTCCTCCGTGAGCATTCAGAATAATAAACCTGCGAAAGCCATGTCGGATCAAGCTTTCAACTGCTTCCAAATGTACTTTCACGATGGTTTCCGCACTCAGCGTAATCGTACCGGGGAATTCCATGTGGTAGGGAGACTGGCCTGCCATGAGTATCGGTGCCACCAGTACATCCCGCTCTGCGGCAATTAATTTGCAGCGTTCCACACCATTGATAAAATCTGTACCAATAGGAAGGTGGTTGCCGTGCTGTTCTTGTGCACCCACCGGAATAATAACCATATCTGAACGTTCCAAAAAGTCTCTTACCTCAGGAACTGTCATGTGGGGCAGATAATTTTTGACTTTTTCCTGTGTCCACAAGGGATTGGTTTGCCCTTGAAGAAAGGAGGACAGGAAAAACAACACAAAATAAAGAGTTGAAATTTTTCGAATCATATCAGTGCTTAATAGATTGAATGGTAATTTTTTGTAGATGTGTTGGCACAATAACCCGAGCCTCAGGGTCTGCCAATCTGACTTCCTCAATGAATGGATTGACTTTTGCTTTTACTGCCTCTTCCTGCGGAAAATCATACGGCACCCGATAGTTATCCCAATGCACGGGTATCACAATGGGAGGGAAACCGGTAGTTTTCAACAAGCGCTCTGTGTATTTGTATATTTCCAGCCTGGAGAAATTGACTCCGGCCAGCAAAACATCCGGGCTTATTCCTACCAACTCCCTTTCTATGTAGTTCATCGAACCCATAGTCAATACCTCTTGTCCGGAGAACCGGATCAAAAACATGAGCGATCCCCCCTCCACAAACTCCGAAATCCGAAGAGGGGCTTTCGGAGGGCGGGTATAAGTATCGGAACTGAAATAATGCTTGCCATTCAGAGCAGAATGAATGGAAGGAATGATACGTACAGAAAAATGCTCAAACTGGTAATCCTCACCACCTTTTACGGTATAAAGCTGTTCTTCCGGAATGCCATAAGCACGCAGGATATTGATGCTCGTCTCAGTCCCTACTACTTTCGCACCGGTCTTTCGGGCAATATAAGGCACATCAGACAAGTGATCAAAATGCGAATGGTGCACCAGGATGTAATCCGCCTTGTCGATAAGTGCATCGATAAGCGCCGTATCGGAAACAAAAACATCGTCTCTGGCAAAAGTTTTGCGTGTATCTGCCTCATTGACAGGACCGGGACTCAATTTCAGCCTGGAGATATACGGATCCACCAAAATGGTTACCTCTCCGTTGGTCATTTTCCAACCCGCTGTACCCAGATAAGTCATTTCAAGGGCTTGCGCTGACAGCCCCGGAGTGCAAAGGAGAGACATCAAAAAGCATCCAAAGAG
>JALQTV010000450.1 GCA_023268675.1 Saprospiraceae bacterium
AAGTTCAGCCTTAAATCACGCTTTTTTTAGATGGGGGCAGCTTGGGGGGTACCATTCAAAATGGTAAATCTTCATCTTCAATCTCATTATCCGGAGTGTCCAGATACCATCCAGATAGTTGCAGAGAACACCTTTCTTCGGTTTCTCCGTTTCTATCCCACCATCTTGCCAATGAAACTCTAACTAGGGCATCCTCAAAAACTCAGGCGCCAAGCTTGAAAATTTAAGAGCTTATCCTGTTGGCGATGCCAATTGTTTGAGTATTTATCAAATAGTTTTGAAAAGTTGTGTCTTATGTTGTGGACAGCTCCTGTCAGGGTAGCAAAAACAGCAAATAAAATATTTCCAGGCACTTTTCCTGCTATGCTTAACAGGTTCATTGACAGGAAGATCATATTTATACTTGCAAACGTAGTCTGAGGCAAGCGGGATCTCATTCGTTCCATTCCGTATTTTGTTTTTGCAGTCCCAAATTTGCCTTCTATTTCTGATCGTTTATTGTTCTTGGCTCTTTCCTTGTATTTCTCATATTTACTTCGATTGGGGCGTTTGCCCATCGGAACCCCTCCATGTGCTATATTTCTCTCTTTGAGCCAAATACGATTTTCGCGCGTCCAGTAAACTTTGTCGGCAAGTACTAACGCCGGGTAATACCCATAAACCCGCTTATAGCCCTCCAGTTGCTCTTTTAAACCTAAGCCTTCGTGAAAGGCATCAAAGCTCCCAAAATCCATTCTTGTCATTCCCTCGCTTACAGATGCATTTATTTTCATCCCAAACTCTGTATCCTTGCCTCCCCCCTTACCTCTCTTGATCGGACGCACCCACGGTTGGTCAAGGCTCACGATTCGGTCAGAAGTTCGCTTCCGCTTATCTCTGTACATCTCATCCTGCTGGCGGAACAACTCTTGAATAACCCAGTAGTGTCGCCATTGCTGCACTGTCCAACTTATTACCCTTTCAGCTGCTTCAACTTTGTCCAGCATTTTATCTATCGTAGTCAGATTTCGACGCAAATAACGTATCTGTTGACCCAATACCTTCCTAATTTCTTTTTCTGCTTTCTTACGCTTTTTACTAAACCCAACATAAGACTTTTCGGCCTCTCTTCTGTATGTCCGTGGCTTCACAGGCCATAGTTCCTGCGCCGACTCATACAAACTATCAATCAGTGATTCACTTATCTTCCGTGCCTTATGTACCAAAGCCGTATCTGTCGGATATTCAATATTGGCGGGGGCTACCGTCGCATCAACTATCAGCGTACCCCGATTGCGCTTTGACTGACTTCCTTCTTCGCCTGCTACAACAGCTATACCATCGGAGGCATTCCTTCTATGTTTCACCAATTTCAACTCATGGGCATGACGGATCAGTAACTCATTAAGTCGTTCACTTCCCTTTCTTCCCAGTCTTTTGCGGATCGCAACGAATAAACTCGGAACAAATACAGGGTCAGCTTTAAACCCTCGCAGACCTACAAAATACTGCGCATAGATGTTTTCCTGGATGTATTGAATGGTATCCTCGTCGCTCAAGTTTTCTACGTATTTGACCATCATCGCCCCCAGGATAATCCGTAAATCAACCGTTGGGCGACCCTGATCCTTACTCAGACTATCAAAGAACACCTCCGCCATCTCATCCCAAGGCACCAACTCAGCCATTTTCACCCATCGGTTTTCCGGCGACAAGCTTTGTTTAAATGGAGTTTCAAATTGACTCAATTTTAACTCGGAGGCAGGAGTGTATTTTATCATAGCTAAATTCACATTATTTCCTCCAATTTAACGCTTTCCCGTGCATCTGGAAAGTATTTCCCTATTTATATTTTTTTCCTAAGCCCTCTGTTTGCTAGACTTCTCAAAGTTCTTGAGGTAGCCCTACTTAGGGCTAAAATAAACTTAAACGCTGCTCCGATGATTTGGTGTATTTGATCGTGGTTTTGTGCACATTATCTCTCCCAATTTAACCTTTTCCCGTGCATTCGGAAACTATT
>JALQTV010000451.1 GCA_023268675.1 Saprospiraceae bacterium
ACCTTTGCAATCACATAATCAAATAGGACTGTTTAGCCTTTAATGGAAGGGGCTTCAAGGTCGTGCAAGTTGTTAAGGTTTAATTTACAATTTGTTAATTAATTTTCTCCATAACATTCCAGGTCGGGTACCCTGTGGTACCCGACTTTTTTTGGGGAAGGGAATCCAGCCATACTAAAACTACCTCCTTCTTGGCATGAATTAGTCAAAACTACAATTTTCCTTCCCAACTTAAAATTGCCTTATCTCAGCACAACTACAACCTGTCAATTGCGTACTTTTGTGAGAAAACACACCTCTTGAAAAAAATCATCATCAAACCTAATAAGACAGATGCCATCCGACGATTTCACCCTTGGATCTTTTCCGGTGCAATAAAACAGGAAGATCCGGGTATCACAGATGGCGATCTGGTAGAAGTCCAAACCCCTGCCGGGGAATTTCTAGCTTTTGGCCACTACCAGGATGGCAGCATAAAAATCAGGGTTCTATCCTTTCAACCCCTTGCCGGAGATTACGCTGACTTTTGGTTGGCCCGTCTGAGAGGAGCCTTTTCGCTACGAAAAGAACTGGGACTGAACCCCGCCAAAACCAACGCCTTTCGCCTGGTACATGCCGAGGGAGATCACCTTCCGGGATTGATTATTGACATTTACGACAAAACTGCCGTTGTCCAGTGCCACTCGATCGGCATGCATCGCGATCTTCCCTGGATCAGGGATGCGCTGGCTGCTATACCCGAACTTACCTTGGAAGCTATCTACGACAAAAGTAAAGAAACCTTGCCGGCAGAATATAGCCTGGAGATGGAAAATGCTTATATCTGGCAAAAGGGAAGCGGAAGTTCTACTGTTCTCGAAAATGACCATTCGTTTGCAGTGGATTGGGTCAAAGGGCAAAAAACCGGCTTTTTTCTGGATCAGAGAGAAAACAGACTATTGTTGACGCAGTATGCCAAAGGCAAAACCGTACTCAACGCCTGTTGCTATTCAGGCGGTTTTTCTGTGTATGCTCTAAAGGCAGGAGCAAAACAGGTCCACTCGGTGGATGTTTCCAAACAGGCCATTGAGCTGACAGATAAAAACGTAGCTCTCAACGGTGATTTTGCCGATAGGCATGAATCATTTGCCATGGATGTTTTCGAGTTTTTCAAACAAAGTGACCAGTTTTATGACCTGATGGTAGTAGATCCACCAGCTTTCGCCAAAAATCTTAAAAAACGACACAATGCCGTTCAGGGGTACAAACGATTGAATGCCGCGGCCCTTACTAAAATTAAATCCGGAGGACTCCTGTTTACCTTTTCCTGTTCTCAGGTAATTGACAGGCAATTGTTCCAGGATACCATTGTCGCAGCTGCGCTTGAAACGGGACGACAGGTAAGGATCCTGCACCAACTCAACCAGGGCCCGGATCATCCGGTCAATCTCTACCATCCGGAAGGATCTTACCTGAAAGGATTGGTATTGTTTGTAGAATAATTATCATTGTAACCATCATTGTGCTATGAAATCTCTTGTATTGTTTAAGTCGCTTCTTTTTTGCTACCTACTTATTCCATGCATCCTCCAGGCCCAGGATGCTGACCTGTATCCTCCAGGCAAAGTACCCGATCGCATTATTCTGACCTGGAGCCAGGATCCTGCCCATTCGCAGTCTGTTACCTGGCGCACTTCTACCCAAGTCAGGGAAGCCTGGGGAGAAATCACGTTGGCTGACCCCTCACCGGATTTTCCCAACCGGATCGATACCGTCAGAGCCCATACAGAGACTTTGACCACTGACCTGAATGAAGCCAATTTCCACAGCCTTACTTTCAGCGACCTCAAACCGGGAAAATTGTATATGTACAGAGTAGGAGACGGCAAATTCTACAGCGAATGGTTTCAGTTCACAACCGCAAAAAAGAAAGGGGAAGGATATACGTTTCTGTATTTCGGCGATGCCCAAAATGACCTGAAATCTATGTGGAGCCGCGTCATCAGGCAAGGGTATTCC
>JALQTV010000452.1 GCA_023268675.1 Saprospiraceae bacterium
CAATCAGTTACTCACTATATCAGAATCCAACATCAATACCAAATGAGATGGTCTTCATATTTGGAACAGGAGAACCGATATAGCCATTGATAGCTGTTTCAGGATCCACAAACAAATCCGGATCACGTGTCCAGGTCCAGAAGTTAACGCCTCGGGCATAAATTCTGGCAGATGCCATTCCCAATTTTGCTGCTGTAGCAGAAGGCAAAGTATATGCTGCTGTGAAATTTCTCAAACGGATATTAGTTCCATCGTAGATATGACGGCTTTGTCCCTGGGTGTTACTATTGGAAATACCTCCCCATCTGAATTTAGGAATGTCAGTAATGTCACCCGGTTGTTTCCAGCGATTAAGTGCCAAACTCGTTTGGCTACGAGGGGTAAAGGCTCCATCACCCTGGGTAATCCATGCAGTTGCATCATACAACCAATTGTTCCAGCTAAAGGAGAAGTTAGCGCTCAGGCTGAAGTTTTTGTAACTCAAGTTCGTGTTGAAACCACCAAAGAAGTCAGGAGTACCAGATTTTCCAATGTAGAAGCGAGATGCTTCTCCAATTACACTGGTGGTAGCTTCCCGGGTTTCATCCACATACCACAGAGGCAAACCATTATCAGGATTTACACCTGCATAGTCATATACCCAATATTCGTTGAACTCACGTCCTTCTTCCCGGCGGAATCGATTTCCTGTACCATCAACAAATGGTTCTGCGAGTCTGGTAATCTCGTTTTTGATGAAAGAAACGTTACCTCCTGCAGACCAATTGAAATCACCGCCTCTGATGATGTCCGCATTCAAAGTCAATTCCAAACCACTGTTTACCATTGCACCAAAGTTTTTGGTAGCAGAAGTAAATCCAGTTGTTCGGGACACAGGTAGGTTGAGCAACAGGTTGTCAGACTCTCTCCAGAAATATTCGATGGTTCCGTCAAATCTGTCAGCTACTCTGAAATCAAGGCCTACATTGAAAGCCGTATTTTGTTCCCAAGTCAGGTTTCTGTTTCCGATATTGGTAAAAGTACCACCCGGTGAGCCGTCATAATCAATACCAAAACTGATGGATGGCAACCAGGCAAAGTTTCCAATTTCGGCATTACCTGTTACTCCATAACTGGTACGCAACTTCAATTCGTTGATGAAATCAATACCTTGGATGAAAGCTTCCTGATCCAAACGCCAGGATGCACCCAAAGACCAGAATGTACCAAATCTGTTCTCACTACCAAACCGCGAAGAACCATCCCGGCGCAAAGAACCTGACAGGTAATATTTGTAGTTGTAATTGTAGGTAAATCTTCCAAAATAAGATTCAAATGCAAAACCTGTCAAAGAACTGGTACCTCCACTGATAATAGAAGCATTTTCTAAGGTTCTAAGCTTTGGACTTGGAGGATAATTTTCACCCTGAACAAGGAAAGAACGAGTAGTAACTTTATTGGCTTCATATCCCGCAAGCAATGTTACGTTGTGGCTGTCGCCAAAAGTTTTGTTGTAGTTCAAAGTCTGAGCTCCAAGCCAATTGGTAATGGCACGAGTAGTCTCCTGCCCAAAACCGTTGGCATTTCTACCATCACCATAACGAGCATTTCGGAAATAAAACTCATTGTAGTTGTACAAATCGATTGCCCAGTTTGTTTTGAATTTCAAACCTTTCGCAAGTGTCACTTCTGCACTTAGATTGTCTACGATTCTATTCAGATTCCATGTAATGTCGTCATCACCACTCAAAGCACCAACCGGGTTGTTACCACCCATGAAAAATGTCTTGTGACCATCATAATAAAGTCCTTCAGCGTCTTTTACCGGAATGGTCGGTGCAAGAAGGTACATCAGATAAATTGGATTACTCCATGCTGTGTCGTCATCAGGACCTGACTGAGAAGTCCTTGACACGTTCAGGTTGTTTACTACTTTCAACCATGGTGTACCTTGTACCGATACATTCGCACGAGTGGAATAGCGATCCAATCCGACTCCGATAATT
>JALQTV010000453.1 GCA_023268675.1 Saprospiraceae bacterium
GAAGGATAAGAGCTTTGAAGCGAGTGGAGTAGAGTGTTATAAATTATTCCGAACCTTTGAAGTCGTCAACTGGTGTCAGTTTAATGGTGCCGATGTCGCCCTTGCCAATCCGTTTATTGTAGGCCGGGATGAGGACAAAGACGGAAAGCCCGGCAACAGACCCGTTACAGTATCTTTCAGCACGCAGAAAGGGAACAACCTGTATGAGGATTATATTGTTCTGAACTCTGGAGCCAGAACGCGCAAAGAGGGCCCCATTTGTACCCCTGCTTCAAGCAGTACGACTTGTCCATTGTCTTACACCCAGGCAGCAGGGCCGGCGGGTTACAGTCAAACTTACAGCCCTGGATTTTTTCAGTACACACAGGTAATTACGGTATTTGACGATGTGAAACCAGTGATTTCTGCCGAAGTAGTTTCAGAATATTGTTCACTGGCTGGTCCTGTCAATGTTTCCCAACAAGCTTCAACCAGTTGGTTGGCTGCCAACTGCACAGGTAATGTAAGCATTCCCGTAAGCATTGCTGATTTGTGTACGCCTGCTGATCTTGAATTGACCGCCTACCTCAGGCCGTTTGGCGGAACAGGCATCAAACTTCCCATAGCAGCCGGCTCTATTGCAGCTTATCCTACGCTTAGGTTGGGTATGAGTGCCCTGATTTATGAAGGTTCCGGTGCCAATGCACTTGTCAGCGGCACCCTGCCCGTCGGGAATCACCTTCTGGAACTTCGGGGGAAGGATGGTTGCGGCAATGCCGATGCCATCATAAAGGAAATATCCGTGGTGGATTGTAAAGCTCCGGCTCCAACTTGTATCAGTGGCATCGTGGTTGAATTGATGCCTCATGACGGGAATGGAGATGGTACGATTGACGATGCTCGAATGGCTGTCTGGGCTAATGATTACATCGCTTCCGATGCGTATGATTGTTCCGGACCGGTAAAATATTCTATTCACTTGAGCCGGGAGCCGGAACTTGCCGGCGATCTGAGTCTGATCGAACAAATTGAACGCTTCGTAGCTACAGGGGATATGGAGTTGGGCGATTTGCTGGACCCCGCGCAGAGCAGTGAAATGCTTACCTGCGAAGATGCCGGAAGGACGCTTATGGTAGTGATTGCAGCCTGGGATGCAGCTGGAAACGGAGATTATTGTACCACCTTCCTGGTGGTGCAGGACAACAACCGAATCTGCAATACCAATACAGGTGGTCCGGCCATTGCGGGGTTGATCGCGACTGAAAAAGGGCATACGGTTGAAAATGTGGAAATCAGTCTCAGTGGCAGCCACCATCGCAACCTACTGACACAGATGGATGGAAATTATTCGTTCAACAACCTTGAAGAAGGAGCCGATTATTCCATCACGCCAATGCTGGATGAAGACCACGACAACGGGGTGACAACTTTCGACCTGATAGAAATTGGCAAACACATCCTTGGCGTCAAGGCACTTGGCAGTCCATACAAAATGATCGCGGCAGATGTGGACAACAATCGTTCCATTACAAGCCTGGATCTGATCAAAATCCGCAGGCTTATTCTGAGTGTTGACAAAGTTTTTGCCAACAACAGCTCCTGGAGGTTTGTTGATGCCTCCTTTAAATTCCCAAATACTGGGAATCCATGGGCAACTTCTTTCCCGGAGATCATCAATATCAATGATTTGGCCGGTACAGATCTCAGTGGAGATTTTGTGGCGATCAAGGTCGGCGATGTAACCCTGGACGCAAAGGCCAACAGCCTGATGACAGGAAGCAGAAGTATCGAAGGAACGTTCCAACTCGAAGCAAACAACCTTGAACTGTCAGTAGGAGAAGTCACCAAGGTGCCTTTTTATGCCGCTCAGCTTCAAGATGTACAGGGTTTCCAGTTTACATTGGGAGTGGATTTGTCCATGGTAGAACTGGTTGACATCAAGTATGGGGTGGTACAAGCAGAACACTTTGGTCGCCACTATCAGGATGACGGTTT
>JALQTV010000454.1 GCA_023268675.1 Saprospiraceae bacterium
CAGAAAGAATTGTCTCCATAAGAAAAATAAAACACTGCCATACAGAAGAAAGGCCCACCGGGACAACCAGGGTTTGGGGGGCAAGATAATTGCCAGGGAAGCTGTATCCTCCTGAATGGTCTCGTTCTCAAGTTTTACCTGAAAGGTATAATTTCCAGGCGGAAGATCCCGGTAAGTCGCAAACCGGCGATTGCCTACCTCATTCCACTTATTCTCATAAGGCATTAGCCTATAGGAATAATTGATACGGGAAGGGTTGTGAAAATCCAACGCAGTGTATTCAAAGGTAATAAGATTTCGGTATTTGGGAAGTCGGATGGTTTGATCGGTATTAAGATCGCTTGCCACCCGAAAACCTTCTACTTCCGACGTAACAACAGACTTATTCAACAGCAAAAAATCTGTCAATTGCACCCTAACCCGGGAAGGGTTCGGTGAAAAGAAATTATCCGGAAAAAAGGAATAAAAGCCAGAATTGCCCCCAACCACAATTTCATTGCCAGGAGACATGTACAGGGCATTGTTGGTGAAATATTCAGGATTAAAACCTTCGGTCTCGTCAAATAATTTTTGAATGTCCAGGCGCTCATTGACTCTGGCCAAGCCTCTGCTGGTAGCCATCCAATAGCCGGAGCGAGGATCTTCGCACATGGACATGAATGACACCTTTTCGTTTTGAAACATGCTCCCCAGCTTTTCTACGACTGTAAAGTCTGGATCAGCTCTTAACAGTCCTTCCGAATCAGATCCTATTAGGAGTCTTTTCTGTTTGTCAAAAAGCAGACTGCGGATATTTTCAGGCAAGGGAATATCGGGATTGGGAGATTTCAAGCGCTGCCATTCTCCTGTGCCATTATCGAGTTTCCATAGACCCTCAAATTTGGTTCCCACAAAGATCGCCTCGTTAGCTTTAACGAGCGAAATAGCTTGAAAAGGAGATACAGGCTGCTCTATATTCTTGATGGTACCTGTACGAAGATTATACACAGAGAGGCCCTCAAAATTAGCGATGTAGATGTCGTCTCCATCCTGCAACAAATCAGCAACAATGCCACCCGGCAGAGTGTTTTTACCCCCCTTTTGGTGATGAAAATAACGCCACTGTTGGGTCGAAATATTGAAGTGGTAAATGCCGGTCAGCGTTCCGACAACCAAGTGTTGACCGTCATCGGAAAATAACAAGCTCAGAACATAAAAATTCTCTTTGAGTTCCCCATATTTTTCCATGTCGGGAATGTCCGGCGTGACCTTCCGAAAAGTTTTGTTTGCTCTGTCAAAGAAAAGCAAACCCTCGTCCGCTGCTCCAATCCAAAGATTGTCATTCCTATCTGCAGCAAAAGAGGTAGTATAGTTGCTATTGATGCCCCTTATCTGTCCCTCCGAATAATAAAGGTTGAATTTCAGCTGATGCTGAAAGTGGTATTGCAAACCGTTGTTGAAGGTTCCAATCCAGATCCCGCCCTGGTTGTCGGAAAAAATGCAAGACAGCGAATTGGAAACAAAATTGCTTTCGGGTTTTTCGGCGTAGCGAATAGCATCTACTTCTTTTGTTTCCAGATCGTATATATTCAATCCGTTTCGTCCGGTACATATCCATACCTTACCATTGACGTCGATCGTTATGCCGTTGATGTAGTTAGAACTCAGGTTTTCAACACGCTGCCAGCTGCCCGTTTTCGGACTGAAATACTTCAATCCGTTGCCACGAGTCGCTACCCAGATATTTCCTTCGCGGTCGAAGTGGAGCGTTGAAAAAAATTCGATGTTCGAAGTGAAAATACTCTCATTATCCCCAAGAGGGTTGCTCAGCATTTCTGATTCCGGATCAAACAAACGAAGCCCCCTGTCTGTATTTACCCAAATGTTGCCTTCCCGATCAAGACCTGCAGTGCTGAAACGCGTCACTCCCTCTTCACCGGACAAATGTTCTGCAGCATACTTTTTTATGATGTTCAATTCTTCATCAACCCGAA
>JALQTV010000455.1 GCA_023268675.1 Saprospiraceae bacterium
TCATTTGTTGCTGAAGCCAAAGGATGAGACACTGCCTGACAAACTCTTCAGGTTGAAGGCTTAACCATTTTTGTCTGAGGGGATCAAAAATCAAACTTTTACCGGATTCTTTTTTCACCGACAGGTGGTCCACCACAGATAACAAATCGAGATGTAACTCCACCCGAACTTAGGATTTGATCCATTTGAGGGCATAGGAAGATCCTTCCAGGTTGAAATGCAGGAGGTAAACGCCTGCCGGAACATCCTCAAGGTCTTCTGCTTGCAACAGATGGTCACCTGCAGGAAGTGATCCGCTTGTCAAACGGCGAACCACCTTTCCATTCAAATCCCGAATGCTGACGTCTGCGCTGTCAACTGCCTTCTGCAAATGGAAACGCAAGTCGAAATGATCAGTTGCAGGATTGGGACTTAACTTTACACTGCTACCCAACAGCGCTGCAGCGCGGGTTTGAGAAGACAGTTCAGAACTCAGTTCTGCCGTGAAATTGGTATTAACAAAGTCGAATTTAGTGCCATTTGCTTTCCATAGGATAGTTGCCACCATAAAGTCTTCCGGATTTTCGGCATCGGTAAATTCAAAACTAAAGTCCCTATCAATGGTGGTACCTGCAGCTGCTCCTTCACTCACAAGCGTCTCCCCAAAGATTGCTTCGCTGATGGCCCTGGTCAGCAAATTGCTGTGATCGGCCATGCTTCCCTTTCCCGACTGGTAGTAATTAAAAGACTTGCGTACCAGATAAACCCCCAAACGATAATCGCCTTCAGCGTCGCCAAAAAAACGAGTAGCTGTTCGAACTGTGGCCTGCTTGCCAATCACTGCAACCTTCAACCCTGTCTGTGCCAGTGGAGTACCATTGGCATACCTATCGTCTACTGCCTCTTTGATGGCTGTTCTTTTGCTGGAAACGTTGCCATTACTAACTCCCTGATCCGCATTGCCAAGATAGAAACGCGGTTGACCGACACCTCCGAAATTTTGAGCAATAGCTATGGAAGGGTCGTTAGCCAAATCACCGCTGTAATGAGCTGCTATTACCAGGGATTTGGAGGCATTGTCTTCGAGCAAACCCTTGAACATAGTCCAGCCCCAGTCTCCGCAATAAGGACACCAGGTGGCTGTTTTTTTTGTAATCAGGGACATTTGCACCTGTGGAACCTCTATTTCCTGAGCAAAAAGCACGTGTTGCAAGAAAGCAAAAAACAATATGGGTAGCAGACGTTTCATAAATCGATTTTTATTTCAAAAATACTAACTTATTTTCAATTCAAGTCGCCATGCCTTTTTGCATGCAGGCCTTATCCGGAAGCGATGGTCTATTCTGTGACCGGGCACCCAACAAATGTTGTTTTTTACAGTAAGCAACACCATTACTTTTTCCTTTTCGGGCAGGGATAGTTTTCGATTGGTCAGAAAGTCCTGCAGCTTCTGACGTTTGCCCTTCATGCCAAAAGGCTGAAACTGATCCCCAGGCTGCCAGTATCGCAAGGTCAAGGGAAAGTCTTCTGTTGTAAGACTCAACCAAGCCATATTCAGATCAACAGAAAAAGTAGCAGGCGGGGCATGGGAGGGCGAGAGCAAAAGCTTACCCGATGGAAGCAATACCTCCCTGTCGGCAATATTAATGGACAAATTTAATCCCTCTTTACTTGTTTCAGGGTAGAGCAACAGCTGCATCCTATCCTTTACCACCCTGTGAGTAGCACTTGAAAAGGCGGCTCCCGTATGAGTATGTGGATGCAACATATCTGATACCTGTCCGGAAGAGAAACCCCAAAGTCGGAGCATTTCCCAAAGCAGCGTTGGGGGGTCAGGTGCTTGCGACAAGTGTTCCAGATCAATACGCCTAAGTTCTCCCTCTGCTTCCATCACCTTTTCTTTCCAGTGCAAAATGGCCCAATCATACCACTGTGCTGCCGCTCGAAGATGCGCCAGGGTTGTTGCTGCTC
>JALQTV010000456.1 GCA_023268675.1 Saprospiraceae bacterium
GGAACTCGTTGACAACCATTTATTGGAAATAGCACTGACTACAGCCTTTTCATTCCGGTCATCGAAATCATCCAGATGTCCTGCCTCATAACAAAGCCTCTTCCAGCTTCCCTTACTGTAAAGAACTTGCAAGGGGAGATTGTAGAAATCAACAAAATTTCTCAAGGTCAGGGCTTGGTCAGTTTCGTGTTTAAAGCTTTGTATTTTACGAATCAATTGATTGCGATTCAATCCTGTTGCTTGCCGGATGTTCTCCAGGATAATGGAACATCCCAGAGGCAAATGAGGGAAATTATCCTCGACTTCCTTCTTTACCGAAAAGGACGTTTTGCCAATCAAGGCCCTAAACTTGTTTTCAAAATTGTACTCGGGACGTGAATTGCCCACAAAATCCAGAACCGTCAAAGCCTCCTTATTTTCTGACAGGCGCAACCCTCGACCCAGTTGCTGCAGGAAAATTGTCAAACTTTCCGTTGGTCGTAAAAACAAAACGGTATCTATCTCCGGTAAATCCACCCCTTCATTGAAAATATCTACTACGAATAAATAATTCAGCTGCTTGTTTCGCAGTTGATGCCTCAAACGCTCTCTTTCTTGATTATTTTTACTGGTCAAATAACCAGCTTTGAGGCCGGCCAGTATGAATTTTTCAGCCATAAATTCAGCATGTTCTATGCTCACGCAAAAACCAATGGCACAATTATCATGAATGTCTGTTGTATATTTATGAAGCGCCCTTACGATCTCCCCCACTCGCCTATCATTAGCCGTATATATCTTTGACAACTCACTGGCTACATAACGCCCCCTTTCCCAGCTTACATTGTTCAAATCAACGCTATCCGAGACCCCAAAATACTGAAAGGGGCAAAGCAACTTCCGGTTTAGCGCCTCTGGCAATCTAATCTCTGCAGCAATTCTATCATGAAAGTCTTCCTGAATATCTCCACCATCCATTCTTTCAGGAGTAGCAGTTAAGCCCAACAATACCTTAGGCTTGAAATACACCAGGATACCACGGTAGCTATTGGCTGTGAGGTGGTGGCACTCATCAATTACTATGTAATCAAAAAACCCGGGTGATAAATCGATTGCATCCAAACGATTGTTAAGCGTCTGAACAGATGCAAAAACGTGTTCGAAAGAATTTGGAATCAAGCCGTCAACCCATAGTTCCCCAAAATTATTATCCCTGAGAACGCCCCGAAAGGTACGCATGGCCTGCTCTAATATTTCCTTTCTATGAGCCAGGAAAAGGAGTTTGGCAGTCAAATGCTGGCTGCGAAACTTTTTGTAATCAAAAGCAGAAATGATTGTCTTTCCCGTTCCGGTAGCAGCCACAACGAGGTTTTTGTACCTATTGTGAATCGTTCGCTCCACCTCCAGTTTTTCCAGAATTTCAGCCTGAAAGGGAAAAGGTTTGATGTCAAAAAAAGCGAGGTTCAAATCCGGTTTATTTGCCGTCCTCCCTTGATTCAAGGCACTAACCAGTTTTTCTCTATGAACGGAATCGTCAAAAATTTCAAAGTCATCACTTTCCCAGTAAGTGTCAAAAGTCTTTTGAAACTTATCAATGATATGGCTCACCTCTTTGGTTGTGATCTTGAGATTCCACTCCAATCCATTCGTTAAAGCCGATCTGGAGAAATTAGATGAACCGATGTAGCCAGTGTGAAAACCCGTATTCCTTTTGAACAAATAAGCTTTTGCGTGAAGCCTTTCATTACCGGAATTATAAGAGATCTTGACCTGGGTATTGGGCAGGTGAGATACCAGTTGAATCGCCTTATAGTCAGACGCCCCCATGTAAGTCGTGGTAATCATACGCAATCGACCTCCCCGAGCAGTAAATTGCTCCAACTCCCTTGCTAAAAGGATGATCCCTTTGAATTTGACGAATGAAACGAGCAGATGAATTTCATCCGAAG
>JALQTV010000457.1 GCA_023268675.1 Saprospiraceae bacterium
GACCATCATTGGCCCTCCCGGAGATGCTATCGGACTGTTGCCGCGCAACGAGCCAAAATTAACCTATCGTGCTTTTATGCACCACGAGGAGCTTGTTGAACAGTATCAGCAGGCAGACCTATTTATTTTCCCTTCGTTTTTGGACTCCTGGGCACAAACCGTCATAGAAGCGATGGCGTGTGGTACTCCGGTGATTGTTAGCGATAATACAGGTTCGAAGGAGGCTGTAGAAAAGGGAGGAGGGTTTGTTGTGCCTACAGGAGATATGGGAGCTTGTGTGGAAAAGATCTTGTATTTCTATAATAACCGGGATGCTGTAGAGCGCATGGGCAGGCGTGCATGTGAAATAGCGCAAACTTATACCTGGGAGCGCTATGCCCGGCAGGTGACGGAAGCCATTGACATCATTTGTGAGCGGGAAAAAATTGCCGTAGGTTGAAAATCCTGCATATTACTCCCTGGTACAAACCCGCTTTCGGATACGGAGGCCCTATCTTTTCTATTGGGGCTTTGTGTGAGGGTTTGCACAAAAAAGGTTGCAGGGTACAGGTGTTTACAACAACAGCCAATGGCGATTCAGATTTGAATGTTCCAAAAGGAGCTGATGTTAGGGTGGAGGGCTTAATGGTGAATTATTTTGGCAGATGGACGAAAGACAATACCAATTTTTCACCCCTGCTGCTAAAGCAACTCTTCAAAAAGTGCAGGTCTTTCGAGGTCATTCATATCAATACCTGGTGGAACACGATAGCAATTTTTTCTACGCTTGTTTGTATTCTGAAAAACATTCGACCTATTATTTCAACTCGAGGGATGTTAAGTCCTTATACCTTGACAGGTAAAAAGTTGATTTTTCATAGGTTGATCGGCAATTGGATGCTTTCAAAGGCAATCATCCATGTCACTTCTGAACAAGAGCGGGATGAGATCCTACGCTTAAACCCAAATTGGACATACGTCCTGTTGCCCAATGTGTCCGTTTTTCCCGCCTTGCGGCATCCCATAGTCCAAAGGCCGGGTCCAGGAAGGTTTAGATTGGTTTTCCTCTCCCGGATTCACCATAAAAAGGGCCTCGAGAATTTATTTGAAGCTTTGGCACAATGGGACTACGATTGGGAATTGACCATTTTGGGAGAGGGTGAATCGAGCTATAAAAAGAGCCTGGAGAAAATGGCTTTACGTCTGGGGATTAGCGATTCGATCAGCTGGGGTGGATGGATAGACGGGGATGACAAATTTGATCAACTTGCTGCTGCGGATTTGTTTGTATTGCCTTCTTTGAACGAGAATTTTGCAATGGTTGTCTTAGAAGCACTGTCCGTAGGAACCCCGGTCCTTGTAAGTGATCAGGTAGGACTTAAAGATTATGTTGCTGCAAAGGATTTTGGTTGGATTTGCAAGCCCAATGCAGTTGATATACGTAAAAAAATCGAAGCTGCTTGTGCTGACAAGAGCAAACGCCGGACCACTAACCTCAAAGCTCCTGAAGCAGTCAGATCTGACTTTAGTGCTGCTGTTTTGATAGAGGATTATGTACAAACTTACCGAAAGGTTGTGGATGGCCTTATCTAGCATAAATTACACCACCCTCTTCTTCCGCAATATACGCTGGCAATCACTTTAAGATATAGATCAATAAAACTTTGGCAAAAATGTGTATTTTTTGCCAAAGTTTTATAAGTTGGATTTTAAATGGACAAAAACAAATTAGAGCAATTCGTTTCCGGATACTTTCGGGAAAAACCGATGTTAAAGAAGATAGAATTGGCCAAAGCAATTCGCAACGATTTTCCAAATTGGTCTGACGCTACTATTGATGTCAGGATTTCAGAACTCAAAAAGGCAGGATTGGTTAGCAATCCTGCCAGGGGGGTGTATGCAATTTCTGAAAAGCCGGTATATCTGCCAGAGATGTCT
>JALQTV010000458.1 GCA_023268675.1 Saprospiraceae bacterium
ACTAAATAAATAAGGCTCCAGGTTCAACTCCAGGATATCAGCATCCCCGTCACAATCACAATCTGCAGTTGCTGATCCGTGCGTAAAACCATCTATACGTGCTGGATCAAATGCACTTTCAAATTCATTGAGGATTTTTCCATCTCGATAATTGAGCAACAGATTCGGAGACCCCGGAAAGGGCGGAGCATCATAACCATGACAAGCAATATACAACTCGTCTACCCCGTCTCCATCAAAATCAGCAATTTCCGAATCACGAGCATGATCCGGAAACATAGGCTCATCTATCAGATCATCTGTAACGTCCACAAAATTAAAATTACCCTCGTTCCGAAACACCTTCACCTGACCAGAATAAACCTGACTAAAAGGATAACTGAATTCCAAGCGAACAATATCTATATCGCCATCGCCATCAAAATCATAGCCAAAAGCCTCCGCTCCATCATATTGGGTAAGTGGTAAGTCGTTGGCTCTGACATTAGTATAACTGATTATCCCATTGGCCTGACCTCTAGCTGTCATTTCAGGAATTGGACACCTGAATTCGGGCTGCTCCACAACCGCCACAGTTATATCTCGCTCTCCGTAATACAAGGTACCCTGAGTCGCTATAATCCTGATAACGGTCTGCCCCAAGCCGACAGATTTCACCATACCATCCTCAGCAACCAGGGCTACTGACTCGTCAAGACTTTGCCATTTGAGCGAATAATCGTTAATCGGTACACCCTTTTCAGCGGTAACCGTTACTTTCAACACAGTCGTATCGGCCCACCTGTCCAGAAAAATGGTATCCGAAAGGACATTGATACTAAGGGCATTCTTCAAAGGGTTGTCTCCCGTGTTCAATGAATCCAGGTGCGAATATCCCGTACCTACTTCATTTTTTGCAAAAATCCGCACGAAATACTGCGTGAAGGGGTCTAACCCTAACAAGGCTTTTTGGAAGTTATCAGCAGTATAATCAATGGCCTCTGTCTGCCCCTCCAGGATTTGGGATTTATCTTTTGAAAATTGCAACCCCAACTCAGATATCGAACGACCCCCATTTTCAATAATCCGACCAAAAACAACTGGACTGTTGGGGTTAGAGGATATGCTATCCAATTGGACAATCGGATAATAGTTACCCGTCCAAGCGGGAAGGCCTGCTGCATTTAAACCCAACAACTGACCTGGTTTCCCTTTGGGCACCATCAACCACTTTTGACCACTCCAATACTGCATATCGCCCACCTTACTTCCTTTGCTGAAGGGTAGCACCTGATACCCTCCTCCATGCGTGAGGAACATCGTATCATTCGACAACAACAATTGCTGTTTTTCGACAAGTACAGATCCTGCCTGGTCGGCAAAAAAGGCATAAGGCACCGTGCCCAGTGGCGCTGAATCACCTTCGAGTTGAATTCCCAATTCGGGTACTTCCAAACTTACCTTCATATATAAATCCCCAGCTACCCAGTCAAGGGAAGACCAACCGAGACCCTCCTCCCCTATTGCAAAGCTGATCAGGCCACTGGCATCTGAATAAAGGGTTCTCGCCTCTTGATATCTGGTAGCACCATCCTTACCGGAAGTGATTACCACGTTTACCGTGACGAGCTGCTCAGCAAGCGCCATCCCGTCAATATCTCTGACAATGGCTTGATAATTCATTCTCCCCGGCACCTGTGCCTTTACGGCAATGCATACAATTGTTAATAGTCAACCTATAGCGGGTTTTCAAGTATGAAGATTTCTAAAATTTATGAGCGCAAAAGCGATGAGGTGGAATGCCATTGCTAGGCCTCTTTTGTAGTCAAATTGTGTAATGACTCGGCGAAATTTATCTTGCCAGGCGAAAGTCCGCTCGCACTTGAATCGGAGCGAGTAGGACTCAGTATCAAAAAAGCG
>JALQTV010000459.1 GCA_023268675.1 Saprospiraceae bacterium
ACCCTTTTCCTGCCTTGATGTATTTCTGATGTATAAAAAATGCTTTAGATGGTATAAAAGATGTAGTCAAGATGTGTAGATGCAAGGCGTTTTCAGGGGATAAAATAATAGTTTTATCGCCTGAAAAAGTCCGCATTTGCGGGTGATAGATATTTCTCATCGATTAACCGACACGCCTATGAATCAGCGAAATTATTACATCATTTCTACAGCCATGATCGTGGCTCTCGGAGGGTTTTTGATGGGCTTTGATGCCTCTGTTATCTCCGGTGTGATTAAATTTATTGAAGTAGAGTTTAACCTGACCAAACTGCAGTTGGGATGGTCTGTCAGTTCACTTACCCTTACCGCAACATTAGCTATGATGGTAGCCGGGCCACTCAGTGATCGTATAGGCAGGAAAAAGGTACTCGTATGGTCTGCTGTAGTGTATGCCTTGTCTGCTTTGGGTTCTGCCATGGCACCTGATTTTACAACTCTGGTCATTGCTCGTATGCTGGGTGGGTTTGGAGTAGGGGCTTCTCTCATTATTGCTCCTATGTATATTGCTGAGATATCGCCTGCCAAATTGCGTGGGCAGATGGTTTCTTTCAATCAGCTCAATATTGTACTTGGGATTTCAGTCGCTTTCTTTTCCAATTATTTCCTGCTTCAACTGGCTGATGGGGAACAATCCTGGGTTAGTTCTCTGGGGCTTGACAAGCACACCTGGAGATGGATGTTGGGAGTAGAAGCGATTCCGGCAGTCATTTATTTCATGGCATTGTTCGTGGTGCCTCGCAGCCCCCGATGGTTGTGTATGAAACAAGAATACGACGAAGCGCTGACGATCATGAAAAAAGCCAATGGGGAAGACTATGCCATCAAAGAAATTGAAACAATTAAAAATAGCCTGAAAGAGGCGCCTGTGCGTCAAAAGTTGTCACCGGGAATTCTGCTGCGCCCTGCATTCCGATACGTTATGCTTATCGGCATCGTGGTGGGAGTGCTGCAGCAGATCACCGGTATCAATGCTGTGTTTTTCTACGCACCGGTGATTTTCGAACAGTCGGGTATAGGCACAGATGCTGCTTTTGCGCAAGCCATTCTGGTAGGTCTGATCAATCTGGTTTTTACCATATTGGCTATGGTGTTTATCGACAAATTGGGGCGCAAGCCTTTGCTGATTGCCGGTGTGTCGGGAATAGCACTTTGTATGTCACTGCTCTCCTGGAATTTTTACCAGGCTGACTATCGACTGGAAACAGCTGATTTGGCGACTTTGTCAGCCGAGATTGACCGGGAAAAATTGCAGCCCATGCTCGATCAGACTTATGCCAATGATGTAGTATTTAAAGAGGCGCTCAGGGCTAACCTGGGAGAAACGGAAGCTGCCGTCAGAGAGTCCGAATTGATTGCCGCAGCCATAAATATGAACGCAAAAATGGTATTGTTGGCCATTTTGGGTTTTGTGGCATCTTTTGCGGTGTCTATAGGTCCGGTGATGTGGGTGTTGTTTTCGGAACTCTTTCCGACTCATATCCGGGGATTGGCAATTTCTTTCGTGGGTTTTATCAATTCCGGGATAAGCTTTTTGGTACAGTTGGTATTTCCATGGGAACTGGCAAACCTGGGAAGTGCTATGACCTTCCTTATTTACGGAGCTTTTGCTTTTGCCGGATTGGTATTTATTGTGACCAACATCCCTGAAACGAAGGGCAGGTCACTTGAAGAATTGGAAACTTTATTGGTTAAAAAAGAAGATTAAATAACTTATGAATGGTTTGAAAGTTTTTATTGGATGTCTGGCAGTTTCGCTTTTACTTTCTGCCTGTGAACAAAAATCCGGCGATGAAACAGGGGCTACGGCCGTCCCCGGAGTAATGGTAGTGGATCCTGAAGTGTACACCG
>JALQTV010000045.1 GCA_023268675.1 Saprospiraceae bacterium
TGTATTGTACTTTACCGAATAAACTTCCTTAGATAATTCGTTTAAAGCCTTTTCTACATCTTCGTTAGAATAATAAGGACCGAGATATGGGTTGTTATTAAGTACTCTATCTACATTAGGATTTTGATTATAATAGTAATGTAATGCCGCTCCAATAGCAGAACCAGCATCAGATGGTGCAGGTGGAATGTAAACTTTTTTGTAGTTTGTTTTCTCTATAATTTTTCCATTTGCCGTTCCATTGTATGCACACCCACCACTTAAACAAAGATTGTGAGTTGATTTTTTTACATACAATTTATTTAACAAATGAAAGAATATTTTTTCATATGTGGATTGTAATCCTGCTGCAATATCTTTATGGTCTTGTGTTAACTCATCTTCTGGTAATCTATTCCATACTTTAAATAATCTACTTAATTTTTCGTTAAACATTATTTCATCAGAATAATCATATGTAAAATATTTCATATCAATTTCATATGAATCTCCTTTTGGATAGATTAACTTTGAAAATTGTTCTTTGTATCTTTTAGAATCGCCATATGGAGCCAAACCCATAACTTTGTACTCACCTTCATTTGGTTTGAAACCAAGAAAAGCAGTAAATGCCGAATATAACATTCCTAATGAATGTGGAAAGTTTACTGTTCCTAACTTGGTAAGTCTGTTTCCTTCTCCATAATACATTGAAGTAGTTTCCCATTCACCAACACCATCTACTGATAGGATAGTTGCTTTATCAAATCGAGAAGTGTAATAAGAATAAGCAACATGAGATAGGTGATGGTCACCATAAATTACTTTAGTATTTTCTCCTGTAATTGAATTTAGTGTAGTAGATAGTTTGTTATATTCTTTTTTATTACGAGATATAATTTTATTTCTTTTAAAGTAATTTTTTAACCCACCTCTTTTTGTAGAATTTTCTATTCTATCTAATTTTAAAGCAGGATTTTCATAAAAACAAATTGCATCAATATCATTTTTATTTACTTTAAATTCAGAATACAACCAATTGATTGTATTAATAGGAAAAGATGAATCATGTTTTATACCGGTAAATCTTTCTTCTTCTACTGCTCCTAAAACTTTTCCATCTTTAATTAGTGCGGCTGCACTATCGTGGTAACCACATGATATTCCTAAAATATAACCCATTCTTTTTTTTAATAATTTTCGTTATCCCAAAATTCTTGTTGGATATCATTAAACTGACCCGTCTCTAAATATTCGTTTAACATTTTTTTCTGATGTTTTTTCATCACATTTACAACTTTAGTAATATAATGAGTTTTACAATCAGTCATTTCTCTTATAAGAAGATATAAATGTTTCTTATTAAAGTTTTCTATGTGTTCACTTCTTCTAAATAATTCTAATACTGCATCTGCAATTTGTATATCTCTTTTTTTGGTAAACACAACTGTTAAATTTTTATCCCAATATTCCATCTCCTTCGTAGGGGCTTCCGGGACCTCCGGTGGAAATAAAGATATCGTAGGAAAGATCGGGTATTGCTGCTTTTCCACGTACGTCAAATACATCCCATTCGATACGGGATCTGAAAGTTCCGAGAATATCATGTATGCAACGCATGCCCTGGTTGGGGGTATTGTCGTAAAGATCCAGGACAGCTACCTTGAATTGACTCATTGTTTGGTGATCAGGTGAATGAAAAATTATTCTTCTTCCCGGGAGGCAGAGTGTCTGGTGGCGGTTTTGCCCAACATCAGTGCTTCTGCCTGGATGGCCCAGTTGTCTTTCTGAGCCTGTCCCTTGAAGTTGATGAGGAGAGAGTCCAACAAATCACAGGCCAAATCGTTCATTCTGCTGATCTGCCAGTAAGTATAAATGCCCATTTCATTGAGCAGGGCTTGTAATTTTTCGTCGATGTGGTGAATGGCAGTCAGGTCATTTCTTTGATAGGGGTATGCCTTTCCGATGATTTCCAGCAGGGTATGTTTTGCCAGTTCTGCCGCCGGGCGGGTAAGTGGTTTTACGGCATCTTCACTGCCTGTTTCCTGAACGGGAGTGGAAATAGGAGGGGTGGCTGTTGCCAGGCGCGACTGTCCGACGGCCCGGGTGATGAAATTGCCCCAGGTGAGGTTGTCTTGCTCCGGTACCTGGTTCTGTGCCCGTTCAATGGCATAATTTGCCATGGTTTCTACTACCCATTCGAAGTTTTCATCTCCAACAGATTTGACATCGGCGTCCGGTGCAGGGTTGCAAAAATCTATGGCGTAGGGGATGCCGTCTCTTATGGCGAGTTCTACCGTATTGAAATCATATCCCAATGCCTGATTGATCCTAATGACTGTTTCGTGCATGGTCTGCATGAGCGTTTCCGATACTTCGTGGTTGGCAACGTAGCGCAGGTGATGCGGGTTTCGGGGTTCGTAGTGCATGATTCGCACATGTTTGCCGCCGATGCAGTAAATGCGGAAGTAGGATTCGAATTGTATCTCTTCCTGCAGCATCATGACGAGTTGTTCGGTCTGGTTGTATTTGTCGAACAAGTCTTCCGGGCTGCTGATTTTGTAAACGTGTTTCCATCCGCCTCCGGCAAAAGGTTTCATGTAGGCGGGAAAACCGACGTATTCAAAAATTTCTTCCCAGTCGAGGGGGAAAGCGAGGTTGGTAAAAGACTCGGCAGTAGTATCGTCGGGATGTTCGCGTGAGGGCAGCAGGACTGTTTTCGGAACGGCCACGCCTATTTTTTCTGCCAGGGCATTGTTGAAAAATTTTTCGTCGGCACTCCACCAGAAGGGGTTGTTGATGACTGCCGTTCCGCACAGGGCCGCATTTTTGAGGAAGGCCCGGTAAAAGGGAACATCCTGTGAGATGCGGTCTATGATTACTGCATAATCAGGCCCCTCTGCCTGTTTTACCTTGCTGATGGAAACAGGTTCAGCGCTTATGCCGTCTATGTTTTTGCTGTTGATTCTTTCAACCAATGCATGGGGGAAAGACCTTTCCTGCCCGAATAATATGCCGATTTTTTTCATGACCTTGCCATTTTGTATAGGGTAGTGCCGGAGCGTGCGCTGCCCTACAGGTTTTCATTTGCAAAGAAAGATAATAAACCTGTAAAACAATCCCTGCCAAATTGCCAAAGTTTTTGCTAAAGCCGACAAAAACAGTCACTTGCCTGAGGCTTACAAACTGGAAGTAACCAATAAATCCAGGTCTGTGGATTTGATGCCAAAGTGCCTGCCGAGGTATTCGTTGGTAAGCCACCCTTTGTAGATATAGATGCCATGTCGGAGGCCGTAATTTTCCGTGACCATTTGTTCCAAATTGGGATTGGCCGTTTTAAGCAGCATGGTGGTCAGGATATTGCTGACAGCGATGGAAGCGGTGCGGGAAACTTTGGATGCAATATTGGGCACACAATAATGAATGATGTCGTGTTTGATGAAGGTCGGCTTGTTGAGAGAAGTAACCTCGGAGGTGGCAAAGCAACCGCCCTGGTCTATGCTTACGTCGATGATGACGGATCCGGGTTTCATTTTCATGACGGTATCCTCACTGACGAGCAGGGGGGTGCGGCCACTTTTGGAGTGGATGGCTCCGATGACTACATCGGCGGTGACGAGTTGTCTTTCCAGATAAACGGTGTTGATAGCTGAAGTATTGAGTGGCCTTCCAACCTGGTATTGGATGCGTTTCAGCTTGTGGATATGGTCGTCAAATATGCGCACGTCGGCCCCCAGGCCCAGTGCTGCCCGTGTGGCATATTCGGCTACAAGGCCGGCTCCCAGAATGACTACCTTGGCGCTGGGTACGCCTGAAATGCCTCCGAGCAGGACACCTTTGCCTCCATTGCTTTTGGTGAGCAATTCTGCTGCGGTAATGATGGCATTGGATCCTGCCAGTTCGCTCATGCTGCGGACGACAGGGAAGTTGCCCGATTCGTCCTTGATGTATTCCATGGCGAGTGCCGTGACTTTCTTTTCTCTCAGGCGCTGGATATAGGAAGCAGAAATGGTAGTCAGTTGCAGGGGAGAAATCAGGAGTTGCCCCGGGCGCATCAGTTCTATCTCGCTGACCAAAGGAGGAGCAACTTTCAGAATGACATCTGCTTTGTACACCTCTTCCGGGCTGTACACAATTTCTGCTCCGGCTTCTGAATACTCGTGATCCGGGTAATAGGCTTTCTCTCCGGCTCCGGCTTCCAGCACGATCCTATGACCGTGACTGACCAGGTTGGAAACAGAAGAAGGGATGAGCGCTACGCGGTTTTCTTCCGGTACAATTTCACGGGGGATGCCAATGAAAAGGCGGTCTGGCCTTTTTATGCGCTCGAGCATTTCAGTTTGGGTATAAAGCTGGCCTTCAGTAAGTTCTCTTGGAATGGGTATTTTCTTTTCCTGCTCGCTCATGTAATCCCTGTATTTGTTGCTTTCCGGTGGTTCCGGACAGGTCAATAATGTTTCAAAATTACAATTTTTCGAGTGGAATTTTCCATTAATTTGATGTGTATGCTGATGGTTTCGCCTTCGACAAAATCTTCGATTAGTTCAGGCCATTCGATGAAGGTAAACCAGGGGTGATCCAGTTGCTCTATCATCCCAATGTCCAGGGCTTCTTCCACTTGTCGGAGGCGGTACAGGTCGATGTGGAAAACAGGTTGTTGTAAGGTATCGGAATGGTACTCGTTGATCAGGGAAAAGGTAGGACTTTGCACGGTGTCTGCCACTCCCAGTTTTTGGCAAATTGCCTTGATGAAGGTAGTTTTACCGGCACCCACTTCTCCGTAAAAGAGGAATTTGCGGCTGTTTCCGGCAAAATCTAATACGGTCGAGGCGGCACTTTCCCAATCTTCCAGCCGGCTTAGGGTCAGCGTTATTTCTTCAGTTGCTTTGTTTGCTGCCATTGCTTTATTTTTTCTGAAAATCAAATAGCTCTTGATCGGCACTGTTGCAAATTTACATTCCCCCGGGCACTTTTTATTCAGGGGTATTTTTTGTATTTTTGCAGGATGAATACGAACAACGAAAACACAAATAAACCTGCAAAGGCAAGCGAATACGGCGCAAGTAATATCACAGCACTGGAAGGGCTGGAAGCAGTTCGCAAAAGACCCGGGATGTACATCGGAAGTACAGACAGCAAAGGGTTGCACCACCTGGTCTGGGAAGTGATTGACAACTCCATTGACGAACACCTTGCCGGCTATTGTTCTACCATAGAAACCATCGTCCACAAAGATAATTCGGTTTCTGTCAAAGATGACGGGCGGGGGATTCCGACAGGCATGCACGAAAAGCTGCAAAAGTCAGCCCTGGAAGTGGTCATGACGGTATTACATGCCGGAGGTAAGTTCGACAAGGATACTTACAAGGTGTCCGGTGGTTTGCACGGAGTTGGGGTGTCTTGTGTGAATGCCCTTTCAGAGAATCTAAGGGCAGAAGTGAGACGTGAGGGAAAAGTTTTTGAACAGGAATACAAGATAGGCAAGCCACAATACGATGTCAGGGAAATTGGTGCAAGCGATGAAACAGGGACTACCATCACGTTCCATCCGGATCCATCCATCTTCGAAACGACCGAATACAAATTCGAAGTCCTGGCCGCCCGGATGCGCGAACTGGCTTATCTAAACAGTGGGCTGAAGCTGATTCTGACCGATGAGCGCGTGACAGATGACAAGGGCAATTTCAAGTCAGAAACATTTTTCTCCGAAGGAGGGCTCAAAGAGTTTGTCCTTTTTCTCGACAATTCCAAACAGCGTCTGACGGATGAACCTATTTACGTCAAAGGGAAGGAGGAGAATGTGGAAATCGAAGTGGCCATGCAGTACAACACTTCTTTTACTGAAAACATCTACTCTTTTGTCAACAATATCAACACGCGCGAAGGAGGTACCCACGTCAAGGGGTTCCGTCTGGCAATAAACCGCGTATTCAAACAATATGGAGACGAGAATGGCTTTTTCAAAAAATTGAAATTTGCCATCGCCGGGGAAGATTTCCGGGAAGGACTTACTGCCATTATTTCAGTGAAAGTTCCCGAGCCCCAATTCAAAGGACAAACGAAAGGCGAATTGGGTAATTCCGAAGTGACCGGTATCGTTTCCAGGGCAGTTGGTGAGGTGATCAAGCATTATCTGGAGGAAAATCCCCGCGATGCCCGCAGAATCATGGACAAGGTGATTTTGGCCGCTACTGCCAGACATGCAGCGCGCAATGCCCGCGAAATGGTGCAGCGCAAGACAGCACTGACAGGTGGTGGACTACCCGGTAAGTTGTCAGATTGTTCTTCCAAGGATCCTGGAGAATCTGAAATTTTCCTCGTAGAGGGAGATTCCGCCGGTGGTACAGCCAAACAAGGCCGCGATCGCAATTTCCAGGCCATCCTGCCACTCAGAGGTAAAATTCTGAATGTGGAAAAAGCGATGGAACATAAGATTTACGAAAATGAGGAGATCAAGAATATCTTTACTGCCCTTGGGGTAAGCATCGAAGAATCTCCCGATGGCGAACGCGTTCTCAACATTGAGAAATTGCGCTATCACAAAGTAGTAATCATGTGTGATGCCGATGTGGATGGAAGTCACATCACTACGCTCATCCTGACTTTCTTCTTCCGCTATATGCGCCCACTGATTGAAAATGGCAATATATATATTGCCGCACCTCCACTTTATATGGTAAAGAAAGGGAAGCAGTTCCGCTATTGCTGGAACGAACAGGAGCGCCAGGAGGCTGTAATGACCTATGCTGCCGGCAGCGATGAAAGCTCGGTTAAAGTGCAGCGATACAAGGGTTTGGGTGAAATGAATGCCGAGCAACTCTGGGAGACAACCATGGACCCTGAGACCCGTATCTTACGCCAGGTTTCTATTGAAGATGCCAGAGAAGCAGATCGCGTATTCTCCATGTTGATGGGCGATGAGGTTCCTCCGCGAAGGTCTTTCATAGAAGAAAATGCACGCTATGCCAAGGTAGATGCCTGATAGCAAGGCTTCCAGTGAGTGTCTGGAAATGTTCAGTTGTTTTGTGTCGTATTTTCCACAAAATGTGGATAAAAATCAAGATGCCAACATAACGGTCATGGTATCTTTATAGTCCGCACAAAATAATCAAATATGGAAACCAGGACTGTAGAAACACTCAATGGGAAGCACACCCTCAAGCCGATTGAGCGCGAAAATGTGCTTAAAGCAGCAATTGAATACTTTAAGGGCGATGAACTGGCTGCAAATGTCTGGATCAACAAATACGCCCTGAAGGATTCTTTTGGCAATATATATGAACATACCCCGGATGACATGCACCTGCGCATCACCAGGGAAATCCACAGAATAGAGTCAAAATATCCCGATCCGCTTACCTTCGAAGAAATTTATGAGGTACTCAGGGATTTCAGATACATCGTGCCACAGGGGAGTCCCATGGCGGGAATAGGGAATGACTTTCAGTTTTCTTCTCTGTCCAACTGTTTTGTCATCGGTACCGGTGCAGATTCTTACGGTGGCATCATCAAATCCGATGAAGAACAGGTTCAGCTGATGAAACGCAGAGGGGGGGTAGGACAGGATCTTTCGCACATCCGACCCAAGGGCAGCCCTGTCATGAACAGTGCTTTGACTTCCACGGGTATTGTGCCGTTTATGGAGCGTTTCTCGAATTCTACCCGTGAAGTAGCACAGGATGGTCGCCGCGGAGCCCTGATGTTGACCGTTTCCATCAAGCACCCGGATGCTGAAGACTTTATCGATGCCAAACTGGAGAGTGGAAAAGTAACCGGTGCCAATGTTTCTGTTCGAATTGACGACGACTTCATGCGTGCTGCCATTGCAGGCAAACCCTATACCCAGTCTTTCCCTATTGATTCCAAAGAGCCCCGCTTTACGAAAGAGGTAGATGCTGCAGCAATCTGGGATAAGATCATTTACAATGCCTGGAAGTCTGCCGAGCCCGGCGTGCTTTTCTGGGATACCATCATCAGGGAGTCCGTTCCCGACTGTTATGCCGACCTGGGTTATCGTACCATTTCTACCAACCCCTGCGGGGAAATACCGCTTTGCCCTTACGATAGTTGCCGCTTGTTGGCAGTGAATCTTTATTCCTACGTGGAGGCGCCTTTCACAGCGAACGCCTGGTTCAATTTTGATAAGTTTACAAAACATGCGCGCCTGGCACAAAGGATCATGGATGATATCATCGATCTGGAAATTGAAAAGATCGACCGCATCCTGAATAAGATCGGTACAGATCCTGAAAATGAGGCAATCAAATCCGTTGAGCGCGATTTGTGGAAGAAAATCCGCACAACGTGCATTGAGGGAAGACGTACAGGAGTAGGCATTACAGCTGAAGGGGATATGTTGGCTGCATTGGGCTTGCATTACGGTACGGACGAAGCCATTGCTTTTTCTGAAAAAGTCCACAAAACACTGGCAGTGAATGTTTATCGTGCTTCTGTGCAATTGGCAAGAGAAAGAGGTGCTTTCCCGATTTTTGACGCTCATCGCGAAAAAGACAATCCTTTCATGCAGCGTCTGAGAGAGGCAGACCCCTCCCTGCTGGAAGACATGGCTCGTTTTGGTCGTCGTAATATCGCCTGTCTGACCATCGCTCCGACCGGTACAACGAGCTTGATGACCCAGACTACTTCAGGCATAGAACCTGCGTTTTTGATCAGCTATATGCGCAGGAGAAAGGTCAATCCGAATGATCAGGATGTCAAGGTGACTTTCGTGGATGAGGTAGGAGACCACTGGGAAGAATACAATGTGTTCCACCACAAATTCGAAACCTGGCTGGAACAAAATGGCTACGATGTTGGGGAAGTAACCATGATGGATGCGGAGGAATTGCAACGCATCATTGCTGCTTCTCCTTATCATCAGTCCACGGCAAATGATGTGGACTGGGTACAAAAAGTGAAGATGCAGGGGGTAATCCAGAAATGGGTAGATCACTCGATTTCTGTTACCGTAAATGTGCCGGAAGATACCAGCGTCGAAAAAGTGAAAGAAATCTATCAAACGGCCTGGGAAGTGGGTTGCAAGGGGTGTACAATCTACCGAGATGGCTCCAGATCAGGGGTATTGGTTTCGAATGACAAGAAAGACAAAGCTGCCGAAACCGTAGAAAACCTGCCGCCGGTAAGGCCCCAGCGCCTGGAAGCCGATGTGGTGCGGTTCAAAAACAACGACGAAGACTGGATTGCAGTAATTGGCCTGGTCGAAGACCGTCCTTATGAAGTGTTTACCGGACGTGCGGAAGATACCTTTAAGCTGCCTGAATATGTTACCAGAGGCTGGGTGTTGAAAAATAAGGATGAAGAGGGCAAAAATCGCTACGACTTCCAATTCCTCGACAGAGACGGCTATCGGGTAACCATCGAGGCACTTTCCAGGTCTTTCAACAAGGTTTACTGGAACTACGCCAAATTGATTTCCGGTGTCCTCCGATTGGGCATGCCTATTCTTCAGGTTGTGGATTTGATCGACGGGTTGAATGTGGAAGAGGATTACATCAACTCCTGGAAAAACGGAGTTATCCGTTCCCTGAAGAAGTTCATCCCCAACGCCACAAAACCCTCAGATGCTACCTGCCCGAGCTGTGAAGATCCCGATGGCCTGATCTACGAGGAAGGCTGTCTGATGTGCAAGAGTTGCGGGTATTCTGAATGTGGTTGATGACAGATTGAAAAATCGATTTTGATATAGCTTATGAAAAGTAAGCGTAATTTTGGAGCAGCAAGAACCCAGGTTCTTGCTGCTTTGTTTTCAGGTAATAAACCCATAAATCAAAAAATCATGTACAACAACAAGCTGCTCACTACCCTGATCGTGCTTGCTTTTTCTTTTTCCCAAAGCCTCTTGGCGCAGACATCTGATGTAAAAATCCTGGTGATGGATCTGGCCGGTATCATAGAATACAATGCACCCGGAGTAAAGGCAGGTCCTCTTGCCATTGCTACCCTGGTGAGTCTGGAAGGAAGTGTAAAACTGGAAGAGGGGAGTCGCGTTACGCTGCTGGCAAATGGCATGCCCTACGAAATAAATACAAAAGGCAAATACCGCTTGAGTGAGGTGGTGGATAAGAACCTGGAAATGCCCCGAGGGTTTTCTTTCGACGGAGTGTTTTTCAGCAGGTTGCTTTCCGCTGTTGGAGTAGAGCCGGATGTCAATGCTGCCCAGGCAGTCCTGCAATCGCCTGCCAATGCTTCGCGGGTAGCAAGTACCGACATACGATTTACAGATTTGTCGCTGAAAAGCTCAGGGACATATACTTTCCGCCTGTATGATAAGGCTCTGGATAGTTTGCTGCTGAGTGAAAGCGTTGCTACACCTGAACTGACCCTTGATTTTGCCGAACTGGGTTTGGCGGAAGACAGAGAATATTGCTATGCTTTTGAGGGGGATGCGCAGACTTGTTTTACCTATACTGGAGTCAATGGCTTGCGCGGGTTGATACGCCTCATCGAAACCAGTTCCAAAGCTTATCCGGAATCTTCGGATTTGCTGCAGGCACTCATGCGCGCAGTAGCTTTTGAGAGAGGGGGCTTTTCCTATGACGCAGCAAAGCTGTACGACGAATGGCTCGAAATGCATCCGGATCACAAAGCCATACAGTTGCTGAAGGCTTCTATTGCCCGCTAATAAGAGACCAATCAGATATTGATGCCCATTTCCCGCATCAACAGGGTGGCATTGAAGCTCCGGCTGACGCCTTTTTTGATTTTGTAATCAAAGGATAGTTTGCCGGCTTCAATGCTGACTTCCATACACAGATTCTCCAGTGCACCTCCATAAGAAGCCTCCAGCTTGCCCAATTCCAGATCGTGGGTAGCAATCAGTCCGGTACCTCCGGCTTTTACGAGTTGCCGGATCAGCGCTTTGGATCCGGTGTGTCTGTCTTCGGAGTTGGTTCCTTTCAGGATTTCATCCAAAATGAAAAAAGGATAGTGAACATGGCTCTCCCCAGTTTCTACAGCTTCGATGATAAATTTGAGGCGCTTGAGTTCTGCATAGAAGGAGGAAGTGTTGTCGTGCAGGGCATCCTGCGTCCGCATGCTGGTATAAGGCATGAGCAGGGGGCAGCAGAAGCGACTTGCACATACCGGTGCACCTGCCATTGCCAGTACAATGTTGATTCCTACTGTCCGCAGGAAGGTGCTTTTGCCGGCCATATTAGAACCGGTAATGAGTTTGAGGTGTCCGCGTGTGGGTATGGAGAAGTCGTTGCAGATCCTTTTCTCCGGAGCAATCAGGGGGTGTCCCATGGCTTCCGCTTCCAGTTGTTGTTGGGTGCTGATTTCCGGAAATACCCAGCCGGGGTTGTTGCAGGCCAGGTTGGCCATACTGCTGATGGCTTCGAAAGATTGCAGGCTTTCGAACCACTGCAATAGGCCGTTGCCGTAGCGGGCTTTCCACCGCTCTAATCGGTAAATCCACTGCAGGTCCCACAAAAAGCTCAGGTTGAGTAGTACTGCAAAAGCATTATATCGGACATCGAGCTGACTGATGATGTAGGCCAGTTGCTTGAGTGCATCAGAAGCCGGCTTGTCTCCGGTGTAAAGTGCTTGTGCGTGTTGTTGCAACCAGGGAGCCTGGTAATTTCCGGATTCTATATGTGAGAGGATACCGGCGTATCGCTTGAGCATGGCTCCTGCCCTGCTGGTCATTTCGTGTATGCGGTTGATGTCTTCCAGTGTTTTTCGAAGGGTCAGTGCTGCAGGGACCAGGAGCAGGAGGTTGACGCTCCAGGATAGTTTTGGAGCCAAAAAAATGGCCGCCACCAAGGTCCATACCGGGATGGCTATCCTGGCGAATCTGAGCCATCTTTTTTCCTCGAAGAGGGGCTTTTCCTGCAGCCATGTTTCGAGCCGCCTGACATGCGCAGGGTCGTCTTCGGTCTCCATTCCTATAGCCTGGAGTTCTTGTCGCCAGTCTGTCTGCGGCGCCAATTCTTTTATGGCTTGCTGTCGGGCAAGAATTTCGGCAGTATCGGCAGGTTTGCATAAAAAAGCCGTGAGTGCCCGCCTTCCCAGAGCTGTACCCGTTCTGTTGAGCAATTGAAAAAGCGAATAGGGGCCTTCTATGTCCAGATCACCGGCATAAGGATGTGCACTGCCTGAGGAGGGAGGATCATAGGCAAAAGCATCAAAGCGATATGCCAACGCTTCCTGTTCAAGGGCATTCACACGAGCCAGGTTTTCAGCATGCCCTTGCTTTCGGGCTATGCCTAGATGCCATTGTACAAAGTGATAGAAGAGCGCCAATAGCACAAAAAATACGAGTAGACCGGCCCACCACTGCCAGCTACCTGCAAGGGCAGCTACTCCGACAGCAAGGAGAAAAAAGAGGAGCCGGACAAAAGCAAATACATTATATTGTTGCTTGTGCTTTAGCGCAATGGCGGAAAATAGCATTTCCCGGTCTCGGTATAGTTGTTGCAGCGTTTTCATGGCAATCAAAGGTAAACTTGTTTGCGAAGATTCACGCGAATATCGTATTTTGGCCAATCATGCAACCCAAAACAATACACGAAAAAATACTTTTTGGCCTGAAAATCAAACAGGCAAGACAAAGGAAAAAATTGTCTTTTTCAGACCTCGCTGAAAAAACAGGCCTTTCTATTTCCTACCTCAACGAGATAGAAAAGGGCAAGAAATATCCTAAAAAAGATAAAATATCCGCTTTGGCAGCAGGTTTGGACCTCTCGTTTGATGAGTTGGTTTCCGCCGAAACAGATCAGAGCCTGGCACCCGTCCAGGAGTTGCTCAAATCTAATTTTCTGAATGAACTGCCTCTGGAGTTGTTTGGCATAGAACTGCCCAAGGTGGTAGAATTGATCGCCAGTGCTCCGGTAAGGGTAAGTGCTTTTATCTCGACTTTACTGGATCTGTCCAGAAATTATGCGCTGAAGGAAGAAAATTTTTATTTCGGAGCCCTCCGTTCTTATCTGGAATTGCACAACAATTATTTCGAAGATATTGAGCAGGAGGTAGCGCATTTTTGTCGGGATTTTGAGATCTCCTCCCAGCGCCCTCTGGAGTTACAGAAACTGGAAGGAATCTTGCAAAAACATTATGGGTACCAAGTGCTAAACAACGAACTGGATGCTTATCCCGAACTGGAAGGTCTTCGTTCCTTATTTATTCCTTCTTCGCGGAAATTGTTGTTGAGTGGCAGTCTGAATCCGGTACAAAAATCTTTTCAATATGGCAAGGAGCTCGGATTCAATTACTTGCAGTTGGAGGAAAGGGCTTATACTTCTTCCATTCTGAAGGGCAAGGTTTTTGACGAAGTACTCAACCACTCGCGGGCAATCTACTTCTCCGTAGCACTTCACCTTCCCAAGGATGATATCATCCGAGATATCCGCGCTTTTTTCAATCTTCCAAAATGGAATGGAGAAGCTTTTCTGGATATCATGCACAAATACCGCGCTACTCCCGAAATGTTTTTTCACCGGCTGACGAATATTCTCCCCGAGTTTTTCGGATTGAAAAAGCTGTTCTTTCTTCGTTTTATCCACGATCCGGAGGCCGGAGAGTTTTCCATAGACAAAGAATTGCATCTCTATCAAAAGCACCATCCGCATGGCAATGCTCTGTCGGAACATTATTGCCGGCGCTGGATTTCGGTTTCTCTTTTGCAGGACTTGCTCGGCATGCAGGAGGAGGGTAAATTTGTGCAGACGATAGTGTCTGCCCAGCGGTCCAATTATTACGGGACGGAAGACCAGTATTTGTGTTTTACACTGGCCAGGCCTTCTTATCCGCATCCCGATAAGAATGTGAGTGTGACCATTGGCATACATTTGCAGGAAGGCACCAACGATATCATTCGCTTTGCATCTGATCCGGGCATTCAGCAGCGGGTAGTCAACAATACCTGTGAGCGCTGCCCGATACAAGATTGCAGCGAAAGAGCGGCTCCTCCGGTTGTAGTGATGCGCAAGGAACGGGCCCGATCCATACAAAAAAGATTGGATTCCCTTTTGGGAGATTCTGTTTAATAAAATGTCTCGACGATGAAATACTTCAAGTTTATTTTTGTTTCGCTGTTTTTGTTCTCCGGATTTTTTGCGCAAGCGCAACTGGCAATTACCAATGAGGCGGTCTGGCGCGATGGCCTCTTTTCAGCCAGGTATGTGCCAGGCTTCACTTTCATGAACGACGGTCGACATTATACCCGTTTGTCTGGCAATGCGATTCAGAAATACGATTTTACCAGTGGGAAGCTGGTAGAAACGATTTTCGATGGGGCAGCTTTTGCAAATACAGAGGGTTTTTCCGGTAGTTTTTCTGCGTATAGTTTTAGCGCGGATGAGTCCAAAATCATGCTTACCACAGCTTACGAATCCATCTAT
>JALQTV010000460.1 GCA_023268675.1 Saprospiraceae bacterium
ACCAGACTAAAAAAAGCAGCATGTTTGAAAGTTTAAGTGACAGATTAGAAGGTGCCTTTAAAGTACTCTCAGGTGAGCATAAGCTCACAGAACTCAATATAGCCGAATCAGTAAAAGAAATCCGACGGGCTTTGGTTGCGGCGGATGTAAATTATAAAATTGCCAAAGAGTTTACAGATAAGGTAAAAGACAAAGCTCTTGGCACAGAAAACCTTCTGAAATCGGTGAAACCGGGCGAACTGATGGTCAAAATCGTCCGGGATGAGCTGGTAGAACTGATGGGGGGCGAGGCCGCTGCCTTCAATATAAAAGGCAAGCCAGCTGTCATCTTGATTGCTGGCCTGCAGGGCTCCGGTAAAACAACTTTCTCGGGAAAGCTCGCTAATTTTCTGAAAAACAAACAGAAAAGGTCTCCCCTTTTGGTAGCATGTGATGTTTACAGACCCGCAGCAATCAATCAATTGAGCGTAATCGGGGAGCAAATTAACGTTCCTGTTTTCAAAGACATTGAAAATAAAAATCCAGTTGAAATAGCTCTGAAAGGGATCCAACATGCCAAGGATCATAACCTGGATGTTGTGATCGTGGATACTGCCGGGCGCCTCTCTGTAGATGAGGAAATGATGGATGAAATCTCAAGGATCAAATCTTCCATCATACCCAATGAGACCCTTTTTGTGGTAGATTCAATGACAGGTCAGGATGCAGTAAACACAGCCAAGGCCTTCAATGATGTCATCGATTACAACGGCGTTGTTTTGACAAAATTGGATGGTGATACGCGTGGAGGTGCTGCATTGTCCATTAAATATACAGTAGGCAAGCCAATCAAGTTTGTAAGTACCGGCGAAAAAATGGACACCCTGGATGTATTCCATCCGGATAGATTGGCTACCAGAATCCTGGGAATGGGCGACATTGTCTCCTTCGTCGAAAAAGCGCAGGAACAATTTGATGAAGCAGAGGCTCAGCGACTTGAGAAGAAAATCAGAAAAAACAAATTCGACTTTGATGACTTCTTGTCTCAGATCAACCAAATTAAAAAAATGGGTGATTTAAAAAGTCTGATGAGCATGATTCCAGGTATGAATAAAATCACCAAAGACCTGGATATCAATAATGACGCTTTCAAAAAAGTTGAGGCAATCATCTACTCTATGACTCCTGAGGAACGTGGCAACCCTGAATTGATGGACATTCGAAGGAAAAAACGCATAGCAGCAGGCTGCGGTCAAGATATACAAGAGATCAATGCTTTTATGAAGCAGTTTGAGCAAATGCGCAAAATGATGCACAAAATGAGTAAAATGCCTGGAATGGGCGATGGTGCTCCGAATGGCAAAGTCAAATCAAAGCTTCGACACAGAAGAAGATAAAAGTATGTTCCTGTTTGACTTTATTAAGTTGTTCATTTTCTCGTTTTGCTTGTTCGCGATTCAATGTCTTTCCTATTCCCAAAGCATTCCCTTCCATCCCGATGTGCGCAAAGGCAGATTAGACAATGGCATTACCTATTTTTTGCAAAGCAATAAAGAACCCAGAGAAAAGCTGGAACTAAGACTTGCAATTAAGGCAGGTTCTTTGCAGGAAAGTGATGACCAAAAAGGGGTAGCCCATTTTGTGGAACACATGGCTTTTAATGGCACTTCAAATTTCCGGCAAAACGAACTCATCCATTACATAGAATCAACAGGTGCAAGGTTTGGAGCCGATCTAAATGCTTATACAGGTTTTGAAGAAACCGTCTATCAATTACAAACTCGTACAGACAAAATAGAGTTTGTAGATACAGCCATGCAAATCCTTTTGGATTGGGCTCAAAATATTTCTTTCGATTCACTGGAAACGGAAA
>JALQTV010000461.1 GCA_023268675.1 Saprospiraceae bacterium
TATTCACCGCAAAATAGAAAGGCCAGGAAAACCGGCCAATGGAACGAAACTGCTGTATAGGTCCGAAATACGACAGGGCATTCTTAAACCCGGGAAGGGTAAAAGGAAGACCGAAGGAGAAGAGCAGCAAGATTACAGAAACGGCCAAAAGAGTCACTACAAACCTGTCCTTTCCAGATAGTTTTGCTGCAAATCGTTTTTTGGGCGAAAGCCCTAAACCCACCACCAGAAAGATCAATCCTCCCATGGCAGCTAAACCAAGATAATTGGCAGCTTCAAGGTCGGGCACCCGCAAGGAAAGTACCTGCTCGTTTAGCCATCTGAAATGAGGCTGGGAAAGAGAGGTAAGCAGTCCCGAAAAATTGGATTTGTAGTGAAAAAAGCCCCAGGGTTGCTCCGAACGATCGGAAATGGTATCCGGGCGGAACAACCAAATATAGAAGAATAAAGCGGGCAAACCCATCTGAATCAAGAGATCCCATATTTTGCGCAGCGGCCTGAAGGATCCTTTTTCGCGCAGCAGGGCATCAAAAAAGTGCCACAACAAGATCACGGCCCCCAACAGCGCAAAAAAATAAAAATGCAGCAGAGAAAAAGCAATCAATACAGCAGCAATAGCAAGGCTTTTTAAAAACCCCGCCTGTTGCCGAAACCTATACAAGAGCCAAAATAAAACCGGAAGGGCTGCAACCTGACCCAATCCGTAATGGGCTCCCATGCGAGCCATTTGAGGCGAAAGAAAAACCATGCCCAGTGCTGCCACTCCCCCCACAATGGGTGGCACTCCGAGTGCCCGCATCAACAGGAAAAGGGTAATAACAGCCAGCACAACAGATAATAAAAGTGTCAAGTGTATGACTTCAGGCACCACGTCTCGCTTCAACCAGCCTTTTTTTCGCAACCACAATAAGGAATTGGCCAATAGTGGCTGCCCATCGGCAGAGACAATATGTTCTCCAAAAGGATAGTTCATCCCTCCGAAATGTGCATAAGACGAATCATGCGCAACGTGGTATTGCAGTACCGCATAGTTTTTAAAACCATCGCCATAGGGTTCGATGTAGCGGGATTCGCCAAAGGCAAAAAAATCAGGAAAGCGAAACCAGCAAAGGAGCAGTGCCGCCAAGGCCCAAAAGCCGGCCCTGGAAAAGATTTGATATCCAAAAATGTCGTTTTTCATCTTCACACTTTCCAAAACCTCAGGAAGAGTGCTTCCAGCGCAAGAAACACCAGCGCCAGCATGACAAACCAGCGCCAAAGTATCACTCCATCGTTTTCTTCTGCGATTTTAGCGGTAGCGATGGCCGTATCCGACAATTCGAGTACCGAGACCCGATCGCCGTAGCGCTCCCGAAGTGCTGCAGGAGAAACAAACTGCTGTACCGACTCACGTCGATCGTAATTAAATGCGAAGACTTTCAGGATATTCTCTTTTTCCAGCCAGAGATCATACCAGCCGGCTTCTGCTACCTGATCACCTGTCCTGAAAACAACTTTGGGACCGGTGATGCGCTGCTCCGGAATAATTTCCAGATTCTCCCCACTTAGTCTGTACACCAGGTCTGCAGCACCGCCTGAATGATCCGCTTCAAGACGCGTGTCCCTGCCAATAAACCAGGCCGGTGACTCGGCAGTCCCCCTGGAGATGGCCATTTTATAGAGCATCGGAACAAATATTTCGCCATTGACAACCAAATCGTTGTAATCGCTGTCCAGGGGAGCTGCGCAAAGATACAAGTGTCCTTTGTCGCTTCTGTACTTTGACATAAAAGAACGCCCATCCCGATAAGTCAACAAAGGCTCTTCCTGGCGGTCGCTGAAAGCTGTAAACTTGT
>JALQTV010000462.1 GCA_023268675.1 Saprospiraceae bacterium
ACCAAAAACAGCATCGCATCAGCATCAAAAAACTTGTATTGATCCTATTGGGTCTGGGTTTGTCCAGTCTGACCCTTTGGGGTTGATTATGAATCCTTTTTGCTGTTTTTTTTTGCATGGTTAGCCTTGATGAAGTTTCAAACAAAATAGCTAACCATGCAAAACCTTTTTATGCCTGCGCTTTGGGAGTGCTGAAGTTCATTGGCGGGAAAGGCGGTTGATCATCCTCATCATCCAATGGCCCAAACTGAGATTCATACTTATTCAGGTTCTCGGAAAGCGCCTTCAGCAAACGCTTGGCATGCTGTGGCGTAAGGATTACCCTGGATTTCACTTTAGCTTTAGGAACATTCGGAACCAGGCGGATGAAATCTACCACAAATTCTGAATGAGAATGAGAAATGATGGCCAAATTGGAATAAACGCCTTCCGCTATATCTTCCGGCAATTCAATATTTAGCTGATTTTGAGGTTTTTTGTTGTCTTCCATGGGTAGTGTATTGTCTGATTATTTCTTTTTGCTCCGGGTTGTCTTTTTGGCTTTGCCAAAAGCATCCGGAATTTCTTGTTCAATGAATGCCTTGATTTGTTCCAGTGTAAGGGTCTTCGCTGTTTCAGAAGTCACCTTTTCTCCGTCAATTTTGGGGAATTTTACTATGCTCTTCTTAAACTTGATGAAAGGTCCCCATCGACCATTTTCTACGCTGATATTTTCCTCGTCCCATTTGTGGATGTAGCGATTTGCTTCTTTTTGCACCTTCGCATCGATCAATTCATACATTTCCTCTTTCTGCAAATTGTCGAAGTCGTACTTCTTAGGAACATTCACAAACAGATTGTTCCACTTGATAAAGGGTCCGAACCTGCCCTTTCCTTTGGTTACAGGCAAGCCTTTGTAAGTCGCCACAGGAGCATCTGCCGCTTCTTTTTCCTTTACAATTTCTTTTGCTCGCTCTAAAGTAATCTCCGGAGGATCTTCCCCGCGTGGTAAGGAGACATACTTGTCTCCGTATTTCACATATGGGCCGTATCTTCCTACTCCGATGGTCAACATATCCCCGTTGTAGGTTCCCAGGTCTCTTGGCAATTTGAAAAGATCCATGGCTTCCTCGTAGGAAACGGTTTCCAGTGACTGACCGGGTCTGAGATTGGCATAACGAGGTTTTTCTTCCTCACCCAACTCTTCAGGAGTTCCAATCTGCACCACAGGGCCATTGCGCGACATCCGCACCAGCATGGTTCGTCCACTTTCCGGATCTTTACCCAGAATGCGCTCCATGTTTGGACGATCTGCATTCTCGAGCGTAGCCGCTACCAGTTCATGAAATGGTTTATAAAAACCGCCGATCATTTTGGTCCAGTCTTCCCCATCTCTGGCGATCTTATCGAATTGCTTCTCTATGTCTGCGGTGAAGTGAAAATCCATCACCTCCTTGAAATGTTCATCCAGGAAATCGCTGACAAGCATTCCCATATCAGTCGGAAAAAGCCGGTTTTTCACAGCTCCTGCAATCTCGGTCAATGACTCCTTCGCTATCTTTTTATGCTTCAGTACATAAGAAATATAAGGTCTTTCTACCCCTTCGCGGCTCTCTTTCACCACATAGCCCCGGCCCTCTTCCATGATCTTGCTGATAATCGGTGCGTAGGTTGAAGGCCTTCCGATACCCAGTTCTTCCAGTTTTTTAACCAGCCCGGCTTCTGTATACCTTGCCGGAGGCCTGGTGAATCGCTCTGTGGCATTCATTTCATTCAAAGGAAGTTGTTGGCCTTTTTTCAGCGGCGGCAACATCCCTTT
>JALQTV010000463.1 GCA_023268675.1 Saprospiraceae bacterium
AGCTCAGATCAATGCAGGCAACGATTTGTTGATGCCGGGAACTGACAAACAAAGAACGGAGTTACTGGAGGCTTATGAATCGGGTGAACTGGATAAGGATGCGCTGGATCAGAGTGTAAAGCGTATCCTTAAAACCATCTTACACTCACCTTCTCAGGCGGCTTATGCTTATTCTGACCTTCCGGACTTGGAAATGCACGCGAAAATTGCCCGTCAGGCAGCTGCTGAAGGCATCATTTTGTTGAAAAATGAGGGTCAGGTACTTCCTTTGAAAAGCAAGGGGATAAAAGTCTCTGCTTTTGGAGTGGGTGCTTATGACTTCGTTTCGGGGGGTACCGGCAGCGGAGATGTAAATGAAGCCTATGTGGTATCTTTTGTGGAAGGGTTTTCAAATGCAGGGTATCATTTTGATGATGATTTGAAAAATACCTATGTCAACTACATCAAAACCGAAAAGGAAAAATTGCCGGAAGTACCGTGGTTTTTGGGGCAGCCTCCCATCCCGGAAATGCCATTGGATAAAGCAATAATCGAGCATTATGCAGAAAGTACAGAAGTAGCTTTCATTACGATAGGACGCAATTCAGGAGAATTCAAGGACCGTGTACCTGAAGATGATTATTATCTGACTCAGGGCGAACAGGCTTTGATTGAAAGCGTATCAGGCGTTTTCCACAAAAAGGGAAAAAAAGTCGTTGTCTTGTTAAATATTGGCAACGTGATTGAAACAGCGAGTTGGAGAGACAAAGCCGATGCGATTGTGCTGGCCTGGCAGGGTGGACAGGAAGCAGGTAATGCCCTGGCTGATGTGTTGACTGGCAAGGTTAATCCTTCGGGGAAACTGGCGACAACGTTTACCATGAAGTACGAAGATACACCCAGTGCAGGAAGTTTTCCCGGTACTGAAATTCCCGGTGGTGAGGAGTTGATCATGGGGCCGATCTCATGGGGCAAACCTTCGGAAGTGACTTACGAAGAGGGTATATTCGTTGGTTATCGACATTTTCTGACTCGCGGTGTGGAGGTTGCTTTTCCTTTTGGCTTTGGCCTTTCTTATACAAATTTCACTTATCATGACTTGAAGATAAATACCGGTGAGAATACGGCAGCATTTGAGGTTTCTGTTGAGGTGCAAAATACAGGCAAACTGGCAGGTAAGGAGGTGGTGCAGTTGTATGTCTCAGCTCCGGGAAAAAGCCTGGAGAAACCTGCGGCAGAACTCAAAGGGTTTTCGAAAACAAAGTTGCTGGAACCGGGAGAGCGTCAAACGCTGGTTTTTTTGCTGAAAGCAGAAGATCTGGCTTCCTTCGACCCTGAACAAAGTGCCTGGATAGCAGAATCCGGTACTTACAGCATAAAAGTAGGAGCCTCAAGCGAAAACATCAAAGCAAATGAATCAGTTACCCTGGAACAATCACTTGTTGTAGAAAAGGTCGATCGCTTACTTACACTGAAAAAATAATACGATGAGAATCTTGTTCTTCTTTTTCCTGGGCTTGGTTGTCAATTCTGGTTTCAGTCAGTCGGCAACAACAGAGAAAGACGCTTCCGCAGCACAACCGAATATTCTGTGGCTGGTGGTAGAAGACATCAGTTCCTACCTTCCTATGTATGGCGACTCTACTATAGAAACTCCTAACTTGAGCAGACTTGCTGCAGAAGGGATTTGTTACGATAATGTCTTTGCTCCTGCACCAGTTTGTGCCCCTGCCCGCGCAGCAATCGCTACGGGGATGTACCCTAACCGACTTGGGGCAGATCACATGCGGACCGGCCCATGGATGATGGGAGAAGTG